>NZ_JBEOWS010000020.1:0-53139 GCF_040296125.1 Streptomyces sp. NPDC002265
GCGCCGGCCCCGGTCCCGGCGGGGCCCCCCCCCGCGGGGGCCCGGGCCCCCCCCGCGCCCCCCCGCGGGGCCGGGCGGCCCCCCCCCCGGGGGGGGGCCCCCCCCCTCCCCGATGGCGCCCGACGGCCTGTCCGGCCGGGCGGTTCAGGCGTACCGGCACACCGTGATGCCATTGGCCGCGCCGCAGCCGATTCTCGAGTATCCCGGCACGATCATGTTGTAGTAGTGCCCCCACTGGAACTTGTATCCGTCGCTGTTGGGGTCGTGGTCGGTGGTGGCGTCGTAGGCGGCCTTCTCGCTGGCCCACTGTCCCGTGGCCGAGGCCGGACCCGAACCCGAAATGTTCTCGGCGCCGTTGTTGAAGGACAGGTCGTGCCGCAGGCGGCCGCCCGCCAGGGACGCGGGGTCGTCGGCCCAGGCCTGGGCACCCTGGGCGAGCCCGGCGTCCCAGGACAGGGCACCCTGGCCGGCGCCCTGACGGACCGTGTTCGTCTGCGAGAGGATGGTGCTCTGGTCGCCGCCACTGATGTCGGCGGGCAGCCCCGCGGCGTGGGCGGTGGCGCCCGTGGCCAGGACCGTGCCCGCGCACATCAGCGCCGCCGCGAAGGCGGCCGTGGCACGGCGGTGTGTACGGGAATTCTTCATGGTGACTCCCTGGGTGCAGGGCAGCCCGAGCGGCCCGAGCGACGCGGGCGCCTTGGGCGACGAAGAGCCTGCTGGAATGTGCCGGCACGGGACCACGGGCGTCGGAAGCGGCCGCGGGGCCGGCTCGTAGGACGGCCCGGGGCCGTCGGTACCGAAAGAGGTCGGTTCGGCGGCCCGCACGGCCGCCCTCGGCAGATCCAGCGTATGCCGAGCGGATTCGTGAGTCGACCGGAGGCGAGGCCGGAGCCGGGCGGCGCACCGCGGCCGGTGAGCGATGCCGCGCCCTGGGCGCCACGGAACGTGACGGAGCCGTCGCGCCCCTCCGGATCGCCGCTCGTTCGGCTGCCGCTCACTCAGGAGTCCACCCGTGCGGACCTGTTCGGCCGCTGCGGCGCACCCGGGGCCTCAACTCCGCGGCGGGGCCGTGCTCGACCGCTCCACCAGGCGCGTCGACAGCTCCGTGCGGGTGCCCTCCGGGCGGTGGCCGTCCATCATCCGCACCAGCAGGCGCAGTGCCGTCGCCGCCATCTCCGCCAGCGGCTGGCGGACGGTGGTCAGGGACGGGCTGGCCCAGCGGGCCTCCGGGAGGTCGTCGAAGCCGACCACGCTGACGTCGTACGGGACCGTCAAGTCCCGTTCGACCACCGCCTGGTAGACCCCGAGTGCCATGCGGTCCGAGCAGACGAAGACGGCCGTGGGCGGCTCGGGCAGCTCCAGCAGCTCCCGCATCCGGATCCGGGCGCCGGTCTCGTCGGAGCGACCGTGGCGCAGGTACTCGGGCCGTTGGCGCACCCCGGCGGAGACGAGGGCCGAGCGGTAGCCGGCGATCCGGGCGCCGCCGCACAGTGCCCGCCGCGGACCGGCGATGACGGCGATCCGCTCGTGCCCGAGCGCGAGCAGATGCTCGGTCGCCGTCACCCCGCCCTGCCAGTTCGCCGCCCCCACCGACACCACGCCGGGCGGCGGTTCGGCCGCCGGGTCGATCAACACGTACGGGATGCGGAGCTGGTCGAGCCGGGCGTACTGGGACGGCATCGGCTCGGCCAGATTGAGCAGCGCGCCGGCCGAGCCGCGCGCGGCGAGCCGGTCCAGCCAGCCGTGCCGCGCCCGTGCGGCTCCCGGCCGGGGGGTGTCGGCCGAGACGACCACGTCCAGGCCGGTGTCCTGGGCCGCCTCCTCCACTCCGTGCAGCACCGCGCCCGCCCGTGGACCGTCCAGCGCGGGCACGACGAGATCGACCAGCCGGGGCGTCCTGAGGGTGTCGAACCGGGGCCGGCGGACGTAGCCGAGCCGGTCCAGCGCCTCCGTGACCCGGCGGCGCGTCTCGGGGGCGACGTCGTCCCGGCCGTTGACCACCTTGGACGCGGTCGGCACCGACACCCCTGCCTCACGGGCCACGACCGCCAGTGTCGGTCCGGCCGTCGCACTCGCAGACCCCGTACGGACCATCGGGAACCACCTCTCTGGACACCAGTGTGCAGAAAGCGCTTGCTATCCTAAGTGTGTCTCGACAGGGATCAAGGGCTTGCGCCGAAAATCGCCCGCCCGGGCCGTGGAGCCGACGGCGGCCTCCGTGCGGCGTCCGGCACGGCGCCGCGCGCGGCCTCCGTGCGACTTCCGTGCGGCTTCCGTGCGACTTCTGTACGGAGGCTGCCGTCAGGCGGCCCTGGTCAGGTCCGCCCGGCGCACCTCGTGGGCCAGGGGCAGGCCCGCGGCCAGGCGTTCCAGCTCCTCGACGGCGACCCGGCCGAGCCGCTCCAGCTCGTTGCCGAGCGAGCCCGCGATGTGCGGGGTGAGGAACACGTTGGGCAGCCGGTACAGAGGGGAGTCGGCGGGCGGCGGCTCGGGGTCGGTGACGTCCAGGACCGCGTGCAGCCGGCCGGAGACCAGTTCGTCGGCGAGGGCGTCCGGGGCGACCAGCGCGCCCCGGGAGGTGTTGATCAGCATGCCGCCGTCGCGGATCAGGGCCAGCCGCTCGCGGTCGAGCAGATGCCGGGTCTCGGGCAGGTCGGGGGCGTGCAGGCTGACGATGTCGCTGCGGCGCAGCAGCTCCGTCAGCCCCAGCGGCTGGGCGCCCAGCGCGCGGGCCTCGGCGGCGTCGACGTACGGATCGTGGAGGAGGACCTCGAAGTCGAACGGGCGCAGCAGTTCCAGCAGTCGGCGGCCGACCCGCGAGGCGCCGACGATCCCCACCCGGCGGCCCAGGTTGCCGGTGTCCGCGGTCTCGGCGGGGGTCGGCCTGGCGTGGGTCTCGCGGTAGCGCTCGCGCCGGGCGAAGGCGTCCTTCCCGGCCAGCAGGATCATGGCGAGGGTGTACTCGGCGACCGGCAGCGCGTTGGCGCCGGCCGCGCTGGAGACGGCGATCCCGCGTTCCCACACGGCCTCCCCGGCCACCGGGCGCACCGAGCCCGCGCAGTGCAGCACCGTGCGCAGCCAGGGTGCGGCGGCCAGCGCGCCGCCGTCCAGCCGTGGGCAGCCCCAGCCCGTGATCAGGACGTCGGCCCCCGCCAGGGCCCGCGCGGCGGCGGGATCGGCGAAGTCGCGCACCACGAGCCCGGGGTCGATCACGGCCGTCCGCCGCAGCCGGGCCAGCAGGGGTGCCGGGAAGAGCTGCGGGAGGTGCACCGGGTCCATGGCGAACACGGCCAGGGGCGGCTGGGCGCTGGGCATGACCCTCCTGGGGCTCGTAGGAAACGCTTTCCGAAAAGCGCCCTCCAACGTAGATCCAGGCGGCAGGCGGGTCAATCGGCGGGACCGCGCCCCGGGGTCCGGTCCCGCGCGGGTCCGCGGCTGCGGCGGGTGGCCGGTGTGCCGGGTGGGGCCCGCCCGGGAGGACGTACGCCGTACGGCCCAGTGACAGGCTCGTGCGGCGGAATACCGCACGCCGGTGCGATGCTCTTTCCACAGAGCTGAGCGCGGCGAAGGGCTGGTGGGCAGATGACGGCAGACCGGACGAACCCCGTGGTCAGAACCCCGTACGGGGCGATACGCGGCAGGTGCGAGCGGGGTGTCGCGGTGTTCCGGGGCATTCCGTACGCGGCCCCGCCGGTCGGCCCCCTCCGTTTCCGGCCGCCCGTGCCGCCCGAGCCCTGGGACGGCGTACGGGACGCGGGAGCCTTCGGGCCGACGGCGCCGAAACCCCCGTACTCCGAGGCCTTCGCGCAGTACCTGTCCGACCCGGTGGTGGCGGGCGATGGCTGGCTCAACCTGAACGTCTGGACCCCGGCGCCCGGCCCCGGCGCCCGGCTGCCGGTCCTGGTGTGGCTGCACGGCGGCGCGCTGACCCGCGGTTCCTCCGCCGTGCCCGTGTACGACGGGCAGCCCTTCGCCCGGGACGGGGTCGTGTTCGTCTCGGTCAACTACCGACTGGGCGTCGAGGGCTACGGACTGTTCCCGGACGCCCCCGCCAACCCGGGCCTGCACGACCAGCTGGCCGCCCTGCGCTGGGTGCACGAGTCGATCGAGGCGTTCGGCGGGGACCCCGGGCGGGTGACCCTGTGCGGGCAGTCGGCGGGCGCGATCAGCGTCGGCGCGCTGATCGCGGCCCCGCAGGCGCAGGGGCTGTTCCGGCGGGCCGTGCTCCAGAGCGGGCCCCCGGAGGCCCTCGACCGGGACAAGGTGCGGCGCATGGTGCGCCGGATGGCGACCCGGCTGAAGATCCCCGCGACCGCCGAGGCCTTCGCCGCCGTCGACCCGGCGGTGCTGCTCAGGGCCCAGGCCGAGACCGGGCGCCTCAGCAGCCCGGTGCTCGGCGGGCCCGCCTTCGGCATCGTCGTCGACGGCGATCTCGTGCCCCGCGATCCCCTGGAGGCCCTGGTCGAGGGCACCGTCGCCCGGGACACCGACCTGCTGGTGGGCTGGACCCGGGACGAGTACCGGCTGTGGCTGGTGCCGGGCGGTCTGCTGGAACGCGTCGACCGGCTCGGCCCGGTCGCCCTGGCCGGGGCCATGGCCCGCTGCCACTGCGGCGGCGAGGTGGTGCGCGGCTACCGCGCCCTGCGCCCCGAAGCGGGCACCGCCGAGATCGTCGGCCAGCTCGTCACCGACCACCTGCTGCGGATCCCGCTGCACCGGCTGGCCGACGCCCGGCCCGGATCGTCGTACGTATACGAGTTCGCGTGGCCGTCGGGACGCACCGGCCTCGGCGCCTGTCACGCCCTGGAGCTCGGCTTCGTGTTCGACACCGGCGAGGTCCCGGAGGCACGCAAGCTCGCGGGCGAGGGCGCGCCGCGGGAACTGGCCGACGCGATGCACCGGGCGTGGGTGCGGTTCACCGTCGAGGGCGATCCGGGGTGGCAGGCCTGGGACGCCACGCACCCGGTGCAGCTGTTCGGCGACGGCGACCCCCGTGTCGTCCACGGTCCGCGGGACGCCGAACTGGCCCTGTGGGCCGCCGATTCCGGCGCTCCGGAATCCGCGCCCGAGGCGGACCCGCCGTCCGGCCGGTTCACGCGCGGAACGGAACTGCGTTCGGCCGTAAGGAGGTTGCGCCGCTCGGTCGGAGTCCGCCGGCACTGACCAGCCGTGCCCTGCCCCCGCTCGACGCCTTGTTCTACCAGGCCGCGGGCCGCAGGGTGCGCGCGATCGCGGCGATCTGCCCGGGGCCGACCCGGCAGCAGCCGCCGATCAGTCGGGCCCCCGACTCCCGCCACCCATGGACCTGTTCGGCGGTGAAGGAGGGGCGGCCCGTCCAGTCGCGGGCCTCGGCGTCCCAGGTCTCGCCGCTGTTGGGGTAGACGACCACCGGCTTGCCGGTGACGCGCGCCGCGGTGACGACGGCGGCGTCCGCATCCTGCGGCGCACAGCAGTTCACGCCGACGGCGATCACCTCGTCCGCCTCCGCGGCCAGGGCGAACGCCTCCGCGAGCGGCTGACCGGCCCGGGTGCGGCCGCCCGCGACGGAGTACGACAGCCAGGCCGGCACCCCGAGCCCGCGCACCGCCCGCAGCAGTGCCGTTGCCTCGTCGGTGTCGGGGACGGTCTCCAGGGCCAGGACGTCGGGGCGGGCGGCGGCCAGCGCCTCCAGCCGGGGCCGGTGGAAGCGTTCCAGTGCGCCGACGCTCAGGCCGTAGCGGCCCCGGTACTCGGAGCCGTCCGCGAGCATCGCCCCGTACGGACCGGCCGACGCGGCCACCCACAGCGGGCGCCCGACGCCCCGGGCGCGGGCCTGCCGGGCCGCCTCGCGGGCCAGCTCCACGCTCAGTCCGAGCAGCCGGACGGTCTCCTCGTGGCTGATGCCGTGCCGCGCGAAGCCCTCGAAGGTGGCCTGGTAGCTGCCCGTGATCGCCACGTCGGCACCCGCCTCGAAGTAGGCGAGATGGGCCTCGGTGAGCGCCTCGGGCCGTTCGGCGAGCAGCCGGGCCGACCACAGCGCGCCGCCGAGGTCGTGCCCCGCGGACCTCAGCTGGTTGGACATCCCACCGTCGAGGACGACCCCGCCCGCGGCGAGGGCCTCGGCGAGGGTCCGGGCAGGAAGGTCGCTGCTCATGGGACGACGCTAGCCCACGTGCCCGGCCGCACACCCCGGACCGGGCCGCCGACCGATACCCCGACCGATTCCCCCGACCGATTCCCCCCGACGTTTTTCGCCCCGCGTGACCCGTTGACCTCCCCGGAGCCCACCCTTACCTTTTCGGCGTTCGTCATGCCACATGCCGTTCGTCATCTCGAACGGTCTCGTGTGTTCCCCCCACCGAGAGGCAGTCCCCATGAGACGCGTCCACGCTGTCCTGCTCGCCCTGTGCTGTGCCCTCGCCGGTGTCCTCGGAGTCGCCGCGAACGCCCGGGCCGCGGCCCAGACGATCGCCAACGGCACCCAGTTCACGGACACTTCGGGCGCCGCCGTGCACGCCCACGGCGGCGGGGTCGTCAAGGTCGGCTCCTTCTACTACTGGTTCGGCGAGGACCGCAACGCCGACAACACCTTCAGGTACGTGGACGCCTACCGCTCCACCGACCTGAAGAACTGGGAATTCCGCGGTCATGTCCTCACCCGGTCCAGCGCCGCCGAACTGGCCACCGCCTACATCGAACGGCCCAAGGTGATCTACAACGCGTCCACCGGCAAGTTCGTGATGTGGATGCACAAGGAGAACGGCACCGACTACAGCCAGGCCCGTGCCGCGGTCGCCGTCTCCAGCACCGTCGACGGCAGCTACACCTACCAGGGCAGCTTCCGGCCGCTCGGCTCGTACATGTCCCGTGATCTCACCACCTTCGTCGACACCGACGGCACCGCCTACCTGGTCTCGGCCGCCAACGAGAACTACGACCTGCACATCTACCGGCTGACCGCCGACTACACCGGCATCGCCGCCCTGGTCGCCAACCCCTGGGCGGGCGGCCACCGGGAGGCCCCGGCCCTGTTCAAGCGGGGCAGCGTCTACTTCATGCTGACCTCGGGCGCGACCGGCTGGAGCCCCAACCAGCAGCAGTACGCCACCGCGACCTCGCTGTCCGGCCCCTGGACGGCCATGACGAACGTCGGCGACTCCACGGCGTTCGGCTCGCAGACCGCCTATGTCCTTTCCGTCCAGGGGACTTCGGGCACCGCCTACCTCTACCTGGGCGACCGCTGGGGCGACTCCTTCGGCGGCACCGTCGACGACTCCCGCTACGTCTGGCTGCCGCTGGCCTTCCCGGCCTCGACCTCGCTGTCCCTGACCTGGTACCCGGAGGTGACGGTCGACACGGCCGCCGGGACGGTGACCGGCACCGGCGCCACGTACAGCACCCTGGTCGCCCGGCACAGCGCCAAGTGCGCCGACGTGCCGAACCAGTCGCTCTGGCAGGGTGTCGCGATCAGCCAGTACACCTGCAACGGCGGCACCAACCAGAAGTGGTGGTTCAAGGACCTGGGCGGCGGCTACTACGCGCTGGTGGGGCGCGGCAGTTCCCTGTGCCTGACGGAGAACGCCACCACGGTCACCCAGGAGAACTGCACCGGCGCGACCACCCAGCAGTGGTCGGTGACCGCCTCCGGCAGCTACGTCCTGGTCAAGGCCCGCGCCAGCGGCGAGTGCCTCGACGTGTCCGGCGCGTCCACCGCCAACTCCGCCGCCGTCATCACGTACACCTGCAACGGGGCGGTCAACCAGCAGTGGACGCGCGCGACCTGAGGCCGCGTCAGACGAGCAGGTCGATGGCGTCGACCGAGGTGCCCGCGCTGAGATAGGACGTCGTCCCCGAGCCGCTCGCCACGTAGATCTTCAGCGTGTTGTAGGCGCCGGTGTCCGTCAGCCAGGCGGACGCCGGGACGCTGTAGGTGAACGTGTGGTTGTTGCCCCGGTACGAGCCCACGGTCAGCGAACGGGTGCTCGGCTGGGTGGGCGGCGAGGGAACGGCCGAGGTCCAGGTGTCGTTGACGACGACCTGGGGCCGGCCGTTGGCGTAGGCCGTCGTCACGCCGATGCGCAGGGTGTGCGCGGCGGCGGCCTGGGCGGCGGTCAGCTTGAAGTACACGATGATCCCGCTGTTGACGTCCTTCCACAGATAGCAGGGGAAGGCCGAGGTCTCCGTGCCGCTGCCGATCACCACGTTCCCGGTCCAGGCGGCGGCCCGGACGTCGGACGGATGCGCGTACGTCATCAGGTCCGCGTTCTTGAAGCCGCTCGGTGAGCCGGTCCAGTCGCCGATCCGCCAGATCGCGCTCGCGTTGGACGGATCGTTGGAGGACGGGATCGCGATCGTGTTCAGGGTGGTCGTGCCGCCCGCCGTCACCGTCACCGACGTGGTGTACACGGCGAGTTCGCCCTTGAACACGGTCAGGGTGTACGACCCCGGCAGCACCCCCGCGATCGAGAACCAGCCGTCCGACGAACGCGCCGAACCCCAGTACTGGGCAGCTGAGTTGGCCAGGCCCACGGTGTACGCGTACGCGGTGTTCCGGCCGGTGATGCCGACGCCCGCGACGCGGCCCCGGCCGCTCGCGGAGACGTATCCGGAGATGCCCAGCGAGTCCGCCCACGAGGTGGTCAGGGTGCCGGGGTAGAGCGACGAGGAGGGGGCCCCGCCGTCCGTGAAGGCGATGACGTACGGGCCCTGGAGGCCGAAGCGCTCGGACTCGGTCTGGTTCTCGCCGTAGTACAGGATCTCGTACAGGCCGCCGCCGTCCGCGCTCTGGTGGCGCAGCAGCGAGCGGTAGAAGGGTCCGCCGGAGGCCTTCTCGTGGTTGCTGCGCACGATCCACAGCCCCACGCCGCCGGTGGTCCAGCCGATGCAGTCGTAGTCCATCACCCGCAGCCTGGAGTAGTGCTTGGCGCGGGTCTGGCCGTCGGACTTCGCGAAGACGTCCGCGGACTCGATGACGGTGGGTGCGTAGGTGTAGGAGTCCGGCTCGTCGTTGAGGAACAGGCCGGCCCTGACACGGACGATGTACCGGGTCGCGGAGACCGAGGTGTCGGCCTTGTCGGTCCACACGTAGACGTTGTTCTCGCCGCTGCGGGCCGCGTAGTAGTGCTTCAGCGTGCCGTACGTGACCGAGATCAGGATCGTGGTGCCGGACTGGGCGATGCCGACCGTGGAGGTGCCGAGGCCGGATTCCACGTGCGAGTTCTTGCCGCCGTAGCCTTGGTACTCGGTGCCGCGGTAGACCAGCGAGGTCAGGTCGCCGTTGGTCTTGCTGACCTTGAAGACCAGACTGGCACCGGTGTCGACGACGTACTCGGAGCCGTTGTCGCTCCAGCCGAAGCCCGCCGCCGAGGCGGTTCCGGCGAGCGGTCCGGCGAGGGCGGCCGAGCCGGCGGCGGCCGCGGTGCCGAGCACGAAGGTACGGCGTCCTACGGATCCGTTCGGTGATCCGGACATGAGGGTGCCTCCTCCGGGAGGTGTGAGGATGCGGGTGCGGTTGGCAGAGTGACAGTTGAATCGACTTCGCGAAAGGGCTTTCACTGGGCCCGAGTTGGTGGTCGCGCGAAATCTGGCCATGGACTAGAAAGCGCTTGCCGGTAGCGGTACCGTCCAGCGCCGGGCCTTGTCCCCAGCCGCCAGGCCTTGTCCCCAGACGGAGGAGCCGCAAGTGAGACGTCTCAAGCTCGTCGTGCCGGCGGCGATGACGCTGGCCGCCGCCCTGCCCGCCGTACCGGCCCAGGCGCAGGCCGGGCCACGGCCGTTCGATCTCGGCCACTGCACCGCCACCGCCTGTCACTTCGACGTCCCGCCCGGCACGTACGACGTGACGGTGCTGCTCGGCGGCGACAGCGCGTCGAGCACGAGCGTCGGCGGCGAGACCCGGCGCGCCCTCCTCCCGGAGACGGCGGCGGCGCCCGGCGCCCGGACCGTCCGCGGCTTCACGGTGGACGTCCGTACCCCCGAGGGCGAACCGACCGGCCCCGACGGCACCGCGGGGCTCGACCTGTCGATCGGCGGCACGGCGCCCGCCCTGGCCGGCATCCGGGTCGTTCCGGCCCGCCACCCCCGCCAGATCCTCCTGGTCGGCGACTCCACCGTCTGCGACCAGCCGGCCGAGCCCTACACCGGCTGGGGCCAGCAGCTCCCGCAGTACCTGCGCACGGGCCTCTCCGTCGCCGACTACGCGGACTCCGGGGAGAGCACGGTCACCTATCTCGAGAACCCGCGGCTGTGGGCCACCGCCCAGCCGCTGATCCGCCCCGGCGACCTGGTCCTGGTCCAGCTCGCCCACAACGACAAGACCACCGGCGAGGCGACCTACCGGGCCAACCTGGAGACCCTGGTCGCGGGCGTCCGGGAGAAGGGCGGGCGGCCCGTCCTCGTCACGCCGATCGTCCGGCGCTGGTTCAACTCCGACGGCACCCTCGACAACGACATCGCCCTTCTGGTCAACGGCCTCGGCGTGAACCACCCCGCGGTGATCCGCGAGGTCGCCGCCGCCGAGGGGGTGCCGCTGATCGACCTGACGGCGAAGACGAAGGCACTGGTGGAGTCCCTGGGCGTCGAGGGCTCCAAGGCGCTGTACCTCTACGACGAGAAACGCGACAACACCCACACCTCGGCCTACGGCGCCACGGTGTACGCGGGCCTGGTCCGCGACGAACTGCGCGCACAGCATCTGGTGCCGCAGGGCGGAGTGCGGGTGGGATGAGATCCGCCGACCCGCCCCTAAGAGCTCCGGAGCTCTGACTCCTGGGGCGTCCCGACCGGAACCGGGGCGCCCCAGGACCTTGCCGGAAGGAGACCGACCCCTGATGCACCTGCCTCCGCCCGACCGCACCCTCAGCCCCGCCACCGGCTGCACCCGCGCCCACTGGGAAGGGGCCGCCGACGCCCTGCTCGCCGCGGTCGAGCCGTACGCCACCGGGGACCGCGCCCTCTACCACCTGCCCGGCACCCACCAGAGCTGGTCCGGCCGCCTCTCCGACGGCCTGGAGGGGTACGCCCGTACGCTGCTGCTGGCCGCCTTCCGCCGGGACGAGACCGTCCTCGGACGCTACGCCGAGGGCCTGGCCGCCGGGGTCGCGGGGGTCTGGCCCCGGATCGAGGACCGCGGCCAGCCGCTCGTCGAGGCCGCGTCGATCGCGCTCGCCCTGCGGCTGACCCGGCCACTGCTGTGGGACCGCCTCGACGACACCGTGCGCGGGCGGGCCGCCGAGTGGCTGGCCGACGCGCTGGCCGCCGAACCCTGGCCCTGCAACTGGGAGTTGTTCCCGGTGACGGTCGGCGGCTTCCTCCAGGAGATCGGCCATGAGCCGGACGCCGCCCGCACGGCGGTCGACCACGGGCTGGAGCGCATCGAGAAGTGGTACCTGGGCGGCGGCTGGTACACCGACGGCGACGGGCGCAAGTTCGACTACTACAACGGCTGGGCCATGCACCTCTACCCGGTGCTGCACGCCTGGCTGGCGGACGACCCCCGCCTGCTCGACCTGTACGGAGGCCGGCTCGAACGTCATCTCGCCGACTACGCCCGCCTGTTCGGCGCCGACGGCGCGCCGCTGCGCCAGGGCCGGTCGCTGACGTACCGCTTCGCGACCGCCGCGCCCCTGTGGCTGGGCGCCCTCACCGGACGCACCCCGCTGACCCCGGGCGAGACCCGCAGGCTGGGCTCCGGGGCGCTGACGTACTTCCTCGACCGGGGCGCGGTCGACGAGCGCGGGCTGCTCACGCTCGGCTGGCACGGCCCCGACGAGTCCGTCCTCCAGGGCTACTCGGGACCGGCGTCCCCGTACTGGGCGAGCAAGGGCTTCCTCGGCCTGCTGCTCCCGCCGGAGCACCCGGTGTGGACGGCGCCCGAGGAACCCGGCCCGGCCGAGCGCGCCGACGCGCTCACCCCGGTGCGGGCCCCCAACTGGCTGCTCCAGTCGACCCGTTCGGACGGACTGGTACGGCTGCACAACCACGGCAGCGAGGATGTGCGCTACGACCCGTACTACACCCGCCTCGCCTACTCGACGGTGACGGCGCCCTCCGCGTCGTACGACAACAGCGTGAGCGTCGGCGGCGATGCGGGCCGTACCGGGATCGAACCGCTGGGCGTGGGCGACGGCTGGGCCGCCTCGCGGCACACCACCGCCTCCGGCGCCCGGGTGACGAGCCTGGTGCTCGCCCATGGAGCCGCGGAGGTGCGGGCCCATCTGGTGACGGGCGCGGCCCCCGGCACCCCGGTACGGGTGACCGGATGGGCGGCGCCGGCCGGGATCAGCGCCGAGCTGCTGCCCGCCGTGGGCCTCGTGGACCCGGCGGGTTCCGGGGGGCCGGCCAGCGCCGGGCTCGTGGGGGTCACCGGCGACGGGGACACGCTCTTCGTGGCGCTGGCCAGGCTGACCGGAGTGCCGGACCCGGGACCACTGGATCGGCTGGTGTCCGTACGGGTCGACGCGGCAGGGGAGTTGGAGGTCGACTGGCGTACGGGACCCCGGCTGCGGGTGCGGCTCGACGGGCGCGGGGCGGAGGTCCGGGTGCGGGAGTGAACTACGGTGCCCTGTAACTCCGTTGCCCCGTCCCCGGGCGGGCACGAGAATCCCCGTATGTCTTCCTCGATCCGTCATACGACCGTCGACTGTGCCGACGCCTACGCCCTCGGCGGCTTCTGGTCCCAGGTTCTCGGCCGGCCCCTGCACGACGACGACCACCCCGGCGACCCGGAGGCGCTGATCGAGGGCGCGGGTCTGCTGTTCGTCACCGTGCCGGAGGCCAAGGCGGTCAAGAACCGCGTCCACTTCGACCTCCAGCCGCAGGACCGCACCCGTGACGAGGAGGTCGAGCGGCTGCTCGCGCTGGGCGCCCGGCTGGTCGACGACCGGCGCAACGAGGACGGCACGGGATGGGCGGTGCTGGCCGACCCGGAGGGCAACGAGTTCTGCGTGGAGCGCAGCGCGGCGGAACGCGCGGCCTGAGAGGCCGGGACGGGTCCGCGCCCGGGGTGCCGTACGTCTCGGCACCCCGGAGCCGCGCTAGGCCTCGGAGCGCGGGGTCCCCGTCGGACGGGTGCCCGCCTCGTGCGGCCAGTGCTCCAGCGCCACATGCAGGGCGTCGATCGCGCGGTCCCAGGACTTCTGTACGTCGCGAGGGGCGCCGAAGCCGCCGCCGGCCTCCAGGGCGCAGTAGCCGTGGAAGGTGCTGCGCAGCAGTCGTACGGCGTCGGTGAGGTCGGGTTCGTCGAGGCCGTAGGCGCGGAGCATGCCGTAGGTGATCTCGGCGGTGCGCAGCAGCGCCGGGGAGCCGGCGACGGTGGTCTGGTCGACGCGGCTCTGGGTGGCGGCGTACCGGCCCGGGTGGGTCAGCGCGTACTCCCGGTAGGCGTTCGCGAAGGCGGTCAGGGCGTCCTTGCCCGCGCGCCCGGCGACGGCCGCCGCGATCCGGTCGATCAGTTCGCCGCCCGCGGCCAGCGCGAGCCGGGTCCGCAGGTCCTGGAGGCTCTTGATGTGCGAGTACAGACTCGCGTCCTTCACCCCGAAGTGCCGGGCCAGCGCGGACACGGTCACGTTCTCGAAACCGGCCTCGTCGGCGAGGTCGGCGGCGGCTGCGACGACCCGTTCGGTCGTGAGGCCGGCACGGGCCATGCGGTACTGCCTCCGTATCACTGGGCTGCAACCCGGAGCCTCCAGGGTGCAGCCCAGTGTAGGCAGTCCGCGCGCCGCCGCCCGTCAGCCGATCGGTGCGTACACCAGGCCCAGCTTGTCGATCTCGTCGCCCGAGCGGCCGGTGAAGCCGACGATCTGCCAGCCGGACGGCGCGGTGAACGTCTTCGTGTCGGACGTGGCCGTGCCGGCCGCCAGAGTGCGGCCCTTGTCCGTGCCGAAGGCGGCCGAGAAGATCCGTGTCTGGCCGCTCTTCTGACCCTCTGCCAGTGTCACGGAGGTGAGGTGCTCGCCGGACGCCAGGGTCAGGGCGGCCGCCGTGCCGCCGGTGCCGCCGTGGGCCGGCGTCGTACCGCCGTCGTGCGTCAGCGACACCGCGTCCAGCCGGGCGGCGCCGCGCAGGGTCAGCGTGCGCGGGGCGAGGGCGGCGGGCAGGTCGTCGGCGTCGTTGAAGGCCGTGCCGCCCGTGCCGCCGAAGAAGTCACTGGCCCTCAGCGCGGAGTTCAGGGTGTACGAGAAGTCGACCGTGTGCGGGAAGTGGTCGGAGAGGTTGCCGCCCGCCGAGTCGAGGAACGACGCCCACTCGTCGTGGTAGCGGGTCGCGTCGAGGGTCACCAGCCTGCTGCCCCGGTAGAAGATCTTGTCCACCACCTCGCAGTCGTCGGCCGGCGCCGTGGTCGGGCACAGCAGCGCGCCCGCGCCCTGGGTCGGCCGGGTGCCGCCCTTGACCAGCTTCACCCACGCATCCGTCAGGCCGTTGGCGTCGGCCAGCGTGCGGATGTTGTCGCCGCTGCGGGTGTACCGGGTGTTCGTGTCGCCCATCACGATCACCGCGTTGCCCGCGGAGTTCGCCTGGATGAAGGCGGAGAGCTGGGTGATGTTGGCGCGGCGGGCGGCCAGCGCGTCGTCGGTGTCGTCCGCGTTGGTGTGGACGTTGTAGAGGTCCACGAAGACGCCCTCGGCGAGCCGGACCCGGGCGAGCGTGAAGCCCTTCGGGGTCAGGCAGTTGGTGCCGGTGCAGTCGTTCCACCCGACCCGCTGGAAGTCCTCGAACGGGTAGTCCGAGAGGGTGTTGAGGCCGTCGCCTATGCCGGCCCCGCCGCTGGTCGCGGTGCGGTAGGCGTGGTTGTCGCCCGCGTACAGCGCCGCGTGGTAGTTGAAGTCCTCCTGGACGTTCACGATGTCGTACGCGCCCAGCCGCGGTGAGATCAGCGGGGTGTTGGTCGCCGGGTGGCCGGAGCTCAGCCCTTCCGGAAGGCCCGCGACGTTGTAGGTGAGGACGTTGAAGGTGCCGGTGCCGGCCGCCGCCGCGGGCGCCGAGCCGGCGGTGACCAGGCCGGTGAGGGCGAGCGCGGCGGCCGCGAGGGTGCCGATGAGTCGTCTCATGGTGGGGTGTCTCCGGTCGGGGTGGGGGAGGGTGCACCCGGAAAGAGGGGGGACGCACCCGGGGAGAGCGGTGCGTGGCGCGACGGTTCTCAGCGTGCGGTCAACCAGTGTGACGAACAAGGGTAGTTGGGGAAACTGTGAACGTCGTGCCGGGCACGGCGGGGTATGCCGCCGGCGCGGACGTCACCTGGTGCCGGACACGGCGGGGCATGCCGCCGGCGCGGACGTCACCTCGTCCCCAGTTCCCCCACCGCCGCGCGCAGGTGCGCCTGATCCCCGGTCCGGTCGCCGCCCGCGCACCACCACACGATCCGGTCGTCCACGTCCCGCGGGTGCATGCCGAGGCCGTGCTCGGCGCACAGCGGCCAGGCCTGCCACAGGCGCTCGACGACCGACTCCTGGGCCGCGTCGACGACGTCCGCGAGCGCGTCGGCCGGGTCGTCCCGGTCGCGGTCACGCTCCAGCGGGTTGCCGTGCCAGCTGCCGTCGGCCACCGCCACGTACACCTGCTCCGGTTCGCCCTCCTCCCCATGGGGCAGCGCCATCAGCCGCAGTTCCCCCTGCTCCGGCAGGGTCGCGGCCAGGTCCCGGTTGACCAGGGCCAGCGCCTCCTCCCACAGCGGGTACGTGCCGGGCGGCACGGGGCGCGGGTCGAAGTCGGGAACGGGACGGCGGCGGGGCGGAATCGGGCTCATGGCCTCATCGTGCCGCACCGCGCGACCCGTGGACCCGGCCGCCGGCGGACGTACGGTGGTCGACGACTTCGAGGCACAGGGGGCCGGATGGCATACGAGCGGGACCGCGACGGCGGCAAGCACGACAGCGCCGCACCGCACGAGCCGGCACCCGGCGGACCGCCCGAGGTCACGCACGGCGGGCCGCCCGGACCCGCGTACGGCGGACCGCACGATCCGCCGCCCGCCGCCGGGCGTCCGCTGTGGCGGCAGCGGGACTTCGGGATCTTCTGGGCCGCGCAGACCCTCTCCGTCCTCGGCGACTCCTTCGCGCTGATCGCCCTGCCCCTGCTGGTGCTCCAGGCCACCGGATCCCTCGCGCGGATGGGGCTGCTGACGGCGGTGGGCGGCGCGGCCTCGGTGGTGGCGGCGCTGTTCGCGGGGGCGGTGGTGGACCGGGTCGACCGCCGCCGGCTGCTCATCGGCTGCGACCTCGTACGGATGGTGCTGTACGGGGTGATCCCGGTGGTGTGGCTGTTCGGCCCGCAGGTCTGGCTGCTGTACGCGATCCTGCCGCTGTGCGAGGCCGTCGGCATGCTGTTCGCCGTCGGCTATGTCACCGTCGTGCGGAGTCTGGTGCGGGGCGCCGGGCTGACCGAGGCCAACGGGCGGCTGAACGCGACCGCCGCGGCGGCCGGTGTGCTCGGCCCGCTGGGCGCCGGGCTGGTGGCCGCCTGGACGGGCCCGGCGGCGGCCGTCGGCGTGGACGCGGCCAGCTTCGGGGTGTCGGCCGCCTGCATGGTCCTCGTACGGTTCCAGGGGCGGGCCGGGGGCGGCGCGGACCGGCCGGACGAGCGGGCCGGGCTCCGGCACGACCTGCGGACCGGGGTCTCCTTCCTGTACGGCCACCCGGTGCTGCGCGCGCTCACCGTCCTCCTGTTCGTCTTCAGCTTCCTCACCCTGGGCCTGAACGACCTGGTCATCTACCACGTGAAGCACGATCTGCGGCACGACGACGGCACCGTCGGCAGCGTGCTGGCCGTCGGCGCGCTCGGCACGATCGCCGGTTCCCTGCTGGTCGCCCGGGTCCGCGGCAGGTTCGGCTTCGGCCCCACCTGGACCGGCGCGGTGGCGCTGTCCGGGCTCGCCTTCACCGGGCTGGGCCGGGCGGCGGAGGTACCCGTCGTCGCGGCCCTGGGCGCGGCCTTCATGGCCTGCGTGGCCGTGGCCGGCACCTGCTCGATGTCGCTGCGCCAGGAGGTCACCCCGGAACATCTGCTGGGCCGGGTCACCTCCGCCTTCTGGACCCTCCAGTACGCGGCCGCCCCGGTCGGCGCGGTCGTCCTGACCGGGGCGGCGCAGCGGTGGGGGACGGCGCCCGTCGGGCTGGCGGCCGGCACGGCCTGTGTCCTGGTCGCGGTCGCCGCGCTGTTCACACCGCTGCGCGGACCGGACCGCGGCGGAGCGGCGTACGGCGGACCGGTCCACGACTGACCGGCCCGCAGGGGACCGGTCCACGACTGACCAGCCTGCGACTGACCAGCCTGCGGCGGACCGGTCCACGGCCGACCGGTCCGCGCGGTGACGGACTCCGGACCGGTCAGTCCGTCACGGAGAAGACGAAGGAGAACTCCGCGGGTCGGGCGCGCAGGAAGTACTGCGGGAGCGGGCCCGGGCCGCAGGACTGCGAGCCGATACCGTGCTGGCCGTGGTCGAGGTTGACCCACACCGTGTCACCGGGCGTGAGGTCCGTCAGATGCGCGGCCGTGTCCAGCTGTTCGGCGGTCCAGCGCCGGGCGGTGAACCAGAACTCCGGCTCTCCCTCGATCCGCAGGCCGCCGAGCTCCACCCAGCGGACGTCGGCGCGGGCGCCGTTCTCCTGCGGGCGGACGTACGGCGTCTGCATGCCGTCCACCCGGGACTGCCAACGGGCAACCAGTGAAGCCGACTTGGTGTCCGGATAGGCCTCGCCCGGACCGCCTCCGTACCAGCGCACCCGGTCGGCCGAGGCGGGCAGGCCGAGGCGGACGCCGAGCCGGGGCAGCGGCAGCCGCCACTCGCCCTCGGGGTTCACGGACACCGTCAGCCGCAGTCGGCGGCCGTCCGAGGTCCAGCGGTACACCGTGTCCAGGCCCACCTCGCGGGCGGCCGGTGCCACCCGGGTGCGTACCGTCAGCGTGTCGTCGCCCGTCTCCACCGCGTCCAGCCGGTGTTGCATCCGGTGCAGCCCCAACTGGCGCCACAGCACGCCGTGGCGGGCGTCCGACTGCCAGGGGGCGCCGTCGTCGTTGTCGGTGGTCGCCCGCCACACGTCCAGGCGCGGTCCGGTGAGCCGCACCCCGCCGATCGAGGTGAGCCGGCCGGTGCGGGCGTCGAACACGGCGGGCCCGAGGGTGATCCGGCCGTCGGTGCGCACGGGCCGCTCGGCCGGGGCCACCGGCACCGGGGTGCGGGGTGTGACGGGGAACTGGCCCCAGCCGACCACATGTCCGCGCGGCGCCCACGCGGTGTCGGCCGCCAGCAGCGCCCGTACCGTGCACCGGGTCTCCGCGTCCCCCCGGTCCTCGGGCGGCTGCGGCAGCTTCACGTCGGCCGACTCGCCCGCCGCCAGCGCGGGGACGGACAGGGTGCCCGACTCGACGCTCTCGCCGTCGCGTTCGTACGACCAGGTGAAGGCGAGGGCGGAGAGGTCGGCGAAGTCGTAGCGGTTGGTCACCCGGACGGTGCCGTCCGGGCCGCCCTCGATGCGCACCGGCTCGATCACCTTCTTGTACTCGACGAGTCCGGGCGACGGCTCCCGGTCGGGGAACAGCAGGCCGTCACAGACGAAGTTGGAGTCGTGCAGCTCCTCGCCGAAGTCGCCGCCGTAGGCGTAGCCCAGCTCCGGGTGCCGGATGCCGTGGTCGATCCACTCCCAGACGAAACCGCCCTGGAGCCGGTCGTGGGCCTCGAAGATCCGCTGGTAGTCGGCGAGTCCGCCGGGTCCGTTGCCCATCGCGTGCGCGTACTCGCAGAGGATGAAGGGCAGTCGGCGGCGCTTGCGGGTGCCGCCGTCCAGACCCTGTCCGATCCGCTCGACCTCGGCGTGGGAGGCGTACATCCGCGCGTACATGTCGGTGTCACGGCAGTCGGGGTCGCCCTCGTAGTGGACGAGCCGTGAGCTGTCGCGGGCGTGGATCCACTCGGCCATCGCGGTCAGTCCGCGGCCGGTGCCTGCCTCGTTGCCGAGGGACCAGACGACGACGGACGGGTGGTTCTTGTCCCGTTCGACCATGCGGGCGGCCCGGTCCAGCAGCGCGGGGGTCCAGCGGTCGTCGTCCACGGGATTGTCCCGCCAGCCCTGCTCGGTGAAGCCGTGGGTCTCCAGGTCGCATTCGTCGAT
Source organism: Streptomyces sp. NPDC002265 (assembly GCF_040296125.1). Lineage (NCBI taxonomy): Bacteria > Bacillati > Actinomycetota > Actinomycetes > Kitasatosporales > Streptomycetaceae > Streptomyces > Streptomyces sp. NPDC002265. Next base: position 19,083 of record NZ_JBEOWS010000020.1, read on the forward strand.
CACCCACAGGCCGTACTCGTCGCACAGGTCGAGGAAGGCCGGGTGGGGCGGGTAGTGCGAGGTGCGCACGGCGTTGATGTTGTGCCGCTTCATCAGCAGTACGTCCGCCAGCATGGTCCCCGGGTCGAGGGCGCGGCCCCGCTCCGGATGCCACTCGTGCCGGTTGACGCCCTTGAACAGCAGCGGCCTGCCGTTGACCTGGATCAGCCCGTCCGCGAGGCGCACGGTACGGAAGCCGATCCGCAGCGGGATCCGCTCGCCCTCGGTGGCGAGCACCCCGTCGTACAGGCGCGGGGTCTCCGCGGTCCACGGCTCGACGGGGACGGTGACCGGTTCGCCGGTGGCGGCGTCGACGCCGAGGGCGGGTACCGTCACCCGGCCGTCGACGTCGGAGTCGACGCGCAGGGTGCCCTCACCGGTGGTGTGGTCGTAGGAGGCGTGCACGAAGAAGTCGAGGGCGCTGCCCGCCGGGCGGTGCAGCAGGGTCACGTCACGGAAGACGCCCGGCAGCCACCACTGGTCCTGGTCCTCCAGGTAGGAGCCGGCCGACCACTGGTGGACGCGGACCGCGAGCACGTTCCCGGCGGGCCTCAGCAGGTGCCCGACCGCGAACTCGTGCGCCAGCCGGGAGCCCTTGAACTCGCCGATGTCCGTGCCGTTCAGCCAGACGCGGGCGCAGGACTCCACACCGTCGAAGCGCAGCACCGCGCCGCCCTCGGCGAGGTCGGGCCAGTCCCCGGGCAGGTCGAAGGAGCGCAGGTGGTCGCCGGTCGGGTTGTCCGTCGGGACGTGCGGCGGGTCGACCGGGAAGGGGTAGAGATGGTTGGTGTAGACGGGCGAACCGTGCCCCTGGAGCACCCAGTGCCCCGGGACCGTCACCTGCGCCCAGTCCCCGGCGTCGTACCCCTCCCCGGCGAAGGAGTCGTCCTGCGCGTCCGCGGTGGGCGACAGCCGGAAGCGCCAGCTGCCGTTGAGGGAGAGGGACGCGGCGTCCGAGGACGCGTACCAGGCGCGCGGTGGCAGGGCTCCGCTGCCGGGGGAGACGTCCTCGACGTAGTCGGTTTCGGTGACGGGGGTGCGAGCAGACATCGGTCTCCAGATCCTGGGTGGAAGGCGTCAGCCCTTGATGCCGGTCTGCGCGATCCCCTGCACCAGCCAGCGCTGGAGGAAGAGGAACACGAGGAGCAGCGGCAGCAGGGAGATGGCGGTCGCCATGAAGATCAGGTGGTAGTTGACGGTCTGGTTGGTCATGTACGACGACAGCGCGACCTGGACCGTCCAGGCGCCCGGGTCCTGGCCGATGACCAGCGGCCACAGGAAGGAGTTCCAGCCGTTGATGAAGGTGATCGTCGCCAGCGCCGCGAAGAAGTTCAGCGAGTTGGGTACGACGACCCGCCAGTACGCGCCCCAGTAGCCGAGCCCGTCCACGCGTGCCGCCTCCTCCAGCTCCTTGGGGAACCCCAGGAAGTACTGCCGGAACAGAAAGCACGTGAAACCGCTGAAAAGCCCCGGGATGATCAGACCGCGGTAGCTGTCCACCCAGCCGAGCGACGAGACCAGCACGAAGCTCGGGACGAAGGTGACGGCGGTCGGCACCATCAGGGTGAACAGGACGGCGTAGAAGATCTTGTTGGCGTGCCGGTAGGGGATGCGGGCCAGGCCGTAGCCGGCGAGCGAGCACACCAGCAGGGTGCCGGCCGTGTGCAGGACGCCGACGACCAGCGAGTTCACCATCGACCTGCCGAAGTCGACCGTCGGGTCGCGGAAGGGTTCGGTGATGTTGCCCCACTGGATGTCGGAGGGGAAGAACTTCCAGTTCTCGCCGGTGATCTCCGGGTCCGTTGACAGCGCGTTGCGCACCAGCAGATAGAACGGGATCAGGAAGAGCACGGCGGCGACGCCGATGGCGAGGTACAGACCGGTGGAGCCCAGCGGGCCGGTGCGCCGGACCCGGCGCGGGCGGCCGGCCGGCGGCGGTGCGGCCCGGCCGGTGCGGGGTGCGGTGGTGCTCACCTGGACTCCTCTCCCCGGCCGAATCCCATGAGCCTGCCCTGGAACAGGGTGACCACGCAGATCAGCAGGGTCAGCATGACCGCGCCCGCGCTGCCCGCGCCGTAGTCCTGGTTCTGGCCGAGGGCCATGTAGTAGAGCTCGACGAGCGGTGGCCGGCCCCAGGTGGTCTTCGACAGCAGGTTGAAGAACTCGTCGAAGGCCTGGTAGGCGGCCACCAGCAGCAGCAGGACCACGGCGGTCGAGGTCGCGCGCAGCTGCGGGAGCGTGATGTGCCGGAAGGTCTGCCAGCCCCGCTTCGCGCCGTCGATCGCGGCGGCCTCGTACAGCTCCTGCGGGATGTTCTGGAGGGCGGCCAGGAACAGGATCATGTAGAAGCCGGACTGGAGCCACAGCCGGGCGGTCACGACGACCAGCCAGTACCACGGCGGGTCGGGGTCGGCGAGCCAGGCGATGTTGTCCACGCCGAACCAGCCGATGACGGTGTTGGCCAGGCCGAAGCGGACGCCGTTGAAGAGGGACATCTTCCAGATCAGCGAGGCGGCGACATAGCTGCACGCGGTCGGCAGGAAGAACACCGAGCGGAAGAACGCCCGCATGAAGCGCATCCGGTTCACCAGCAGCGCCAGGCCCAGCGAGAGCGCCCAGGTGGTGGGGACGATGAGCGCGGCGAACACGGTGAAGGTGAGCAGCGCGCCGGTGAAGTTGCCGTTGTCCAGCATCTGCCGGTAGTTGGCGAACCCGGTGAACTTGTCGGGGGTGACGGTGAAACGCGCCTCGAAGAAGCTGAGCCAGACACTCCAGCCGATGGGCACGTAGACGAAGATCACCAGGCCGATGAGGAAGGGGCCGGTGAAGAGCCAGAAGTTGAGGGTGGGGCTGGACCGCGGGCCCCGCCGCGGCCGGGGCGGGGCGGCCTCGGCCGGGGCGGGACGGGTGCGGTCGAGCCTGCTCGTCGTCGACATGTCGGGGTCGGTCCGCCGGCCTATCCGAAGAGCTTCTCGAGCTCGGCGGACACCGTCTTCTCGGCCGTGTCGAGGGAGGCCTTCGGGTCGCCGTTCTTGCGGACGCAGTCGGCGAAGACGTTCTCGGTGGCGGTGATCATGGCCTGGGTCCAGCCGATGTTGTCGAAGTGCCCGTACTCGTCGAAGAGTCTGACGCCGTCGGCGGGCAGACCGGACTTGAGCTTGGTGGCGGACGCGGCGATCGAGGAGCGCGGCGGGATGTGGAAGCCGTAGGACAGGGCCCAGTCCTCCTGGTACTTCTTCTGCTCGATCCACAGCCACTTCACGTACTCCTTGGCCGCGTCGACGTTCTTGCCCTTGGCGTTGATGAACATCGACCAGCCGCCGTTGTAGACCGAGGGCTTGCCCGCGTCGGTGGCCTTCGGGAAGGGGAAGACGCCGAGGTCGTCGCCGAGGGCCTGCTGCATCGCCGGCATGGCCCACATGCCGCAGAACTGGATCGCGCACAGGCCCTGGTTGATGGCGGAAGGGTCCCAGTAGTCGGCCGGGGCGCCCAGCAGCAGGCTGCCGCTGGTGAACAGCTTGCGCATCTTGGTCAGGCCCTCGGCGACCCCGTCGGTGTTGAAGGCGGGCTTGTTGCCGGAGTCGAGGGTGTCGGCGCCGGAGGACCAGATCAGCGGATTGATGACCGCGTGCAGGTCGTTGCCGAGGAAGGCGCCCTTGACCTTGCCGGTGGTGAGCTTGGCGGCGGCCTCGATCAGCTCGTCGAGGGTCTGCGGCACCGCGACCTTCGCCTTCTCCAGCATCGACTTGCGGTAGAAGAAGAACTGCGGGTCGTCGATCATCCGGACGCCGTACACCTTGCCGTCGACCGTGTGCGAGGCGATGTCGGCCTGGTTGAAGTCGGCCTTGACCGGTTCGATGATGTCGGTCAGATCCGCGACCTGGCCGCTCTTGACGAGCTGGATCTGCGGGTGGAACTCGAACAGGTCGGGCGCGTTCGCGGTGAGCAGGGTCGCGAACAGCTTGCTCTCGAAGTCGGAGCCGGTGATCCACTGCGTGCTGACGTCGGCCTTCGGGTAGGCCTTCGCGTACTTCTTGATGGCCTGCTCGGTGCCCGCCTCGCCGTAGGCGTGGAAGTACTGCACGAGACGCTCGCCCGAACCCGAGCCGCCGCCACGGCCGTTGTTGCTGCCGCAGGCGGCCAGCGTGCCCGCGGCCGCCATGCCCGCAGCGGCCCGGAAGAGCGATCGGCGGGACCAGTTGCTGTTGCTCGATGCCGACATGGTGACGTCCTTGTCTTGAGTACGGCTGTGGCTCCACTGCTGCGCCGCCGCCTGGCGGACATTTGCGTTGCGGTGCGGGACGTTAACCTTCGGCTAAGGCTTCGGCAAGGGGTTGGACGAAGTCCGCCCGAAGCGTTGCCTCCGGTTCGGAATCACGAACAAGACTCAGACGTACGGGAGTTGAGGACCGCCGGCTCAGGTAACCGGCGGTCCTCGGTCCAGGGGCGGTCACGGCCCGGTCCGGGCCCGCTCCGCAGCTGCGAACGTCAGGAAGCCGGTGCGGTACGGCTGCGCGCGGGCGTCGCCCGCCGGGGGCCGCGCTGCCCCACCGACTGGAGGGCGCCTTCCAGGGCGAAGGTCGCCGCGCCCAGGCACACCGGGTCGGTGGGGATGGGTGACAGGACGATCTCGGTGGCGGCCAGCGGACGCCGCAGCGCGTGCCGGGCGACGGCCTCGCGCACCGCGAGGACCAGCGGCTCGCCGAGCCGGGAGGCGACCCAGCTGCTCAGCACGACCACTTCGGGGTTGAGGAGGTTGACCAGGTCGGCGACGGCGGCGCCGAGATAGCGGGCGGTGTCGCGGACCACCGCGACCGCCACCGGGTCGCCGGCCGCCATGCCCCGCGCCAGCGCGTCGATGGTGGCCGTCTGGTCCCCCGGATGCAGCAGGGCGCTGCGCGGGCTCAGCTCCCGCAGGTTCAGCATGATCCCGGGCGCACCGACGTACGTCTCCACGCAACCGTGGTTGCCGCAGTGGCACAGCCGTCCGTCCAGCACGAGCGTGGTGTGGCCCCACTCGCCGGCGCTGTTGCTCACCCCCCGGTGCAGCCCGCCGCCCAGGACGAGCCCGGCGCCCACGCCGGTGCCGAGATTGACCACCACCGCGTCCTCGCGGCCCCGCGCGGCCCCGAACCACAGCTCGGCGACCGCGCAGGCGCGCAGCGGATTGTCCAGATACAGCGGATAGGCGATGTGCTCGGCGAGCAGGTCGAGCAGCGGCACGTCGTGCCAGTCCCAGTTCGGCGCGTACTCCGAGAGCCCGCTGTCGCGGTCCACCTGTCCCGGCACGCTCACCCCGACCCCGAGGACCCGGGCCGCCTCGACCCCGGCCTGCGCGACCACCGAGCCGACGGCGGCCGCCACATGGGCGACCACCTGCTCGGGCAGGCTCTCGCCGGGGCGTACGTCCTCCTCCGCGCGGGCCAGCACGTTCAGCGCGAGGTCGAACAGCTCCACATGGACGTACGTCTCCGCGATGTCGACACCGATCAGCGCGCCGCCGGAGGAGTCGACGGCCACCAGGCCGCGGGGGCGCCCGCCGGCCGAGTCCTCGAAGCCGACCTCCGTGATCATGCGCAGGTCGAGCAGCTCGCCGACCAGCGTGGCGACCGTGGCGAGACTGAGGCCGGTGGTCACCGCCAGTTCCTGCCGGGAGGTGGGCGACGCGGCGATGATCTGGCGCAGCACCTCGTAGCGGTTGGCGGTGCGGATGTCGCGTGAGGTGCGCTTCACCGAAAGCCCTCGTTCCTTCCGGTCCCGGCCGGCGCCACGTCGGCACCGGCGCGGCGTCAGGCTATGGGGCGGCCGGGGCTTTCGACAAGGGGTTAGGAAAGGGGGTGTACAAAGTCAGCCGCCCAGCAGGTCCCGGACGAACGCGTTGGTGAACTTCCCGGTCGGGTCCACCTCTTGGACCAGCGCGCGGAAGTCGTCCAGCCGCGGGTAGCGCCCGCGCAGCCGCTCGAACGGCACGGTGAACACCTTGCCCCAGTGCGGCCGCGGGTCGAAGGCGTCCAGCGCCTCCTCCACCCGCCGCACCACCGGCAGGACGGCGTCCGTGTCGTCGGTCCAGGTGAAGTGCAGGGCCACGGTGTCCCGCCCGTACGACGGGCTCAGCCACTGCTCGTCCGCGGCCACGGTGCGCACCTCGCAGATCTGGAGCACGGGCGCGACGTCCGCCCGGACCGCGTCGATCGCGTGCAGCGCAGCCAGGGCGCGGGACCGCTCGATCAGGTACTCCGACTGGAGCTCGGCACCGCTGCTGGGCGTGAACTCCGCCCGGAAGTGCGGCAGCCGCTCGTGCCAGGGCCCCGGCACCCCGAGCTGCTGGGTGCAGTTGACCGCGGGCATCCCCGGCACCGGGTGCAGCGCCTCGGTGGCGGGCGTGGCCGGCGGACGGCCGGCGGGCGGCTGGTCGGTGCGCCGCTTGAGCCACACCTGCCGGAAGCCGGGCGCGCGCCAGTCGGTGAACAGGCTCACGCTGTACGCGGCCGCCATCACCGACTCGAAGTCCAGCCCCGCGAGCGGGAGTTCGATGAACACCTGCTGCTCGACGGTGAAGGCGGGCTCCAGGTCGAGGGTGAGCGCGGTGACCGCACCGAGCGCGCCGAGCGAGGTGACCGCGCCGCCGAACCGGTCGTCCCCGCGCCCGAGGACGAGCGTCGACCCGTCGGCGGTGACGATCTCCACCTCCCGCACGGGCGCCGCGAGCGACCCGTTGCCGACCCCCGACCCGTGGGTGCCGGTCGCCACCGACCCGGCCACGGAGATGTGCGGCAGGGACGCCATGTTGGGCAGCGCGAGCCCGTGCCGGTCCACCTGCCGGGCGAGCTCCGCGTACCGGACGCCGCCGCCGACCCGTACCGTACGGGCGTCCGTGTCGACGTCGATCTCGGCCGGCAGCGCGTCGAGCGAGACCAGCACCCCCTCGCCGCCGGGCTCCGCGATCTCGTTGAACGAGTGGCCGCTGCCCAGCGCCCGTACCCGCGCGTTCCCCGCCACGACCGAGCGCAGCTCGTCCGCCGAGCGCGGCCGGTGCACCTCCTTGGCGGCGTACGTGACATTGCCCGCCCAGTTGCTCACCAGCTCGGCCATGCGGTCGTCCCTCCGGGAAGATCGAGTTCGGGGAATCCCCGTCGAACCTACCTCGTCCCGGCGGACGGCCGTACGGATCCCGGTCCGGGCGTTTTGTCCGCGTCCTGCGCCACGCGGAGGCCCCGCCCGCACCCGCGCGGGACCATGGGCATACCGTGAGGAGTCGTACACCCGAGGCGGAGGAGAAGTCGGGATGGGCAGCCGTACCGCGCTGGTCGAGGATCTGATGGAGCGCTTTCCGCATGTGCCGCGGGAGGCGGTCTTCAAGGAGGACCTGCTCCGGGGCGGCGTGGCCTTCGACCCGTCGGCCCTGAGCGACAACGAGGCCGGTGAGGTCAAGCCGAAGTCGTACTTCATCTTCTCCTTCGACCACGGCACCCTGCCCGAGCTCGGCGAGGCCGCGCTCAGGCGCCCGCCGGAGGAGATCATCCTCACCGGAGGGCCCTACGACCTGCGCCGGACGGTCGTCTCGGTGCGTGTGAACCCGTCCTCGCCCTACCGTGTCGCCGCCGACGCGGAGGGCCTGCTCGGGCTCTACCTCGACGGCCGGCGGATCGCCGACGTCGGCGTGCCGCCCATGCCCGAGTACTACCGGCACACGCTCTCCAACGGGAAGTCCGTCATGGAGGTGGCCCCCACCATCCAGTGGGGTTACCTGATCTACCTGACCGTCTTCCGGGTCTGCCAGTACTTCGGCGCCAAGGAGGAGTGCCAGTACTGCGACATCAACCACAACTGGCGCCAGCACAAGGCCGCCGGGCGGCCGTACACGGGCGTCAAGGACGTGGAGGAGGTGCTGGAGGCGCTGGAGATCATCGACCGGTACGACACCGCGAAGACCTCCACCGCCTACACGCTGACCGGCGGAGCGATCACCAAGACGGTCTCCGGCCGCGACGAGGCCGACTTCTACGGCCACTACGCCAAGGCCATCGAGGAGCGCTTCCCCGGCCGCTGGATCGGCAAGGTCGTCGCCCAGGCCCTGCCCAAGGACGACGTCCAGCGGTTCAAGGACTACGGCGTGCAGATCTACCACCCCAACTACGAGGTGTGGGACGAGTACCTGTTCAAGATGTACTGCCCGGGCAAGGAGCGGTACGTCGGCCGGGACGAGTGGCACAAGCGGATCCTGGACTCGGCCGAGATCTTCGGCGCCCGCAACGTGATCCCCAACTTCGTGGCCGGTGTGGAGATGGCCGAGCCGTTCGGGTTCAAGACCGTCGACGAGGCCATCGCCTCCACCACCGAGGGCCTGCGCTTCTTCATGTCGCACGGCATCACGCCCCGCTTCACCACCTGGTGCCCCGAGCCCACGACCCCGCTCGGCAAGGCCAACCCGCAGGGCGCCCCGCTGGAGTACCACATCCGGCTCCTGGAGGCCTACCGGGCCACGATGGACGACTTCGGCCTCTCCTCCCCGCCCGGATACGGCCCGCCCGGCCCCGGCAACGCCGTCTTCTCCGTGAGCTCCTTCATGGACAGCCTCCCGGCGAACGACACGGCGAAGGAGACCCTGGACAAGGCGTGAGCGGGACCGTGAACGAGGTGTGAGCGGGGCCGCGAACCAGGCGGACGGGGCGGACGGGACCGCGGCGGTGTGACGCGTGATGCACGCGGTGAGTACAAGTGCCGTCGCAGTCCGTACAGTAGGGCGGAGCCGAGGGGGCTTTCGTGTCAGGCCTGCCGCCCGCGCGACCGTCACGCCATGACATCTGAAAACGGCGCTTGTCAGTTGTGACAGAGACGTGAAAGGGTCGGGCCCTGCCGCGAGGTACCCCCCAACTCCTTCGCCGGATACGGCGAGTTGACCTCGATCCTGGATGCAGGAGAACCATGCCCGACCTGCCGACCCCTCGGGACGCCGCCGAGGCCGCACTGTTCTCGGAATGCTGGGACGCGGTGCTTTCCTACGCCGATCTGTGCACGGCCGGTTCCGCGGCCGCCCAGCAACTGGCCAGGGACGCCTTCGCACTCGGCATACGCGAGGCCCGCGAGGCCGAGACGAACGGTCGGCGCGGCGCCGGCCGGCGCCCCTCCGGGCTGCCCAGGATCCCCCTGCTGCTGACCGCCGTACGCACCACGGCGGCCGCCTGGGAGGCCGCGGGCCAGGGACACCGGCTCGACCCCGACCTGCGCCTGTGGCTCAACTCGGACAAGGCCGCCCGCTACACCGGCCCGCCCCTGCACCGACCCATCGCGCTGCGCGGCCTGCGCGACATGCAGGAACCGGACGCGGCACTGCTGTGGCTCGCCGAGGTCGAGGCGATGCCGCTGCGGGCGGTGGCCCGCAGGCTCGGCCTCGACCCGGCCGCCGCCGGCGAGGAACTCGACCAGGTGCGCGGCCTGTTCCGGGACCGCTGCCACCGCAACCACCTCGACACACCGCTCGACGGGGAGTGCCGCAGCTATCGCCGGCTGCTGGACGCGGTCACCCGCTCGCCCGTCGCCGACACCCCCGAGGACCTGTCCCGGCATCTCGCGACCTGCGTGGAGTGCGCCGAGGCCGCGGCCTGTCTGCGACTCCAGGGCGGCGGACTGCCCGCCGCCCTCGCCGGCGGCGTGATCGGCTGGGGCGGCCTCGCCTACCTGGAGCGCCGCCGCCGCGCCGTCGAGGTGCGGCTCGGCACGCCCCCGCCCGAGGACAAGGACGCGGACGGCGACCAGACCCAGGGCGGCACCCACAAGGCGCGCGCCGTGCGCAACGGACTCCTCGTCACCGCGGTCCTGGTCTCGATGCTCGCCCTCGCCGTGTCGATGATGCCCTTCGGTGACGACGGCGCCGACACCGCCGCCGTCGGCGACGACCGCCAGCCGGTGGCCGACCTTCACCCTCCCGTGCCGTCCGGCACCGCCACCCGGTCCGCGCCGGTCACCCACGAGGCCCCGCGGCCCACCGCCGACAGCGCGTCGGCCACACCCAGCCACGACGACCCCGACCCCGAACCCCAGGGCACCGCCTCCACCACCGCGGCCGCCGCGGATCACCCGTCGGCCTCCGCGCAGACCGGCGCGCCCGTCTGCCACGTCAAGTACGACCTCGACAGCGAATGGAGCGACGGCTTCCAGGCCAGGGTCACCGTCACCACCGTGCGGGCCCTCGACACCTGGCAGGTCGCCTGGTCCTTCCGCGACGGCCAGCGGGTCGGCCAGATGTGGGACGCGAGCGTCGCCCAGAGCGGCTCCCGCGTCACCGCGACCGCGGCCGACTACAACAAGTCCGTCGCCGCGAACGGCACCCTCGCCTTCGGCTTCCTCGGCACCTGGCAGGGCACCAACTCGGCGCCGTACGGCTTCACCCTCAACGGTCAGGACTGCGCCCGGTCCTGACCGCCGGGCTCCCTCAACGGGGCCCGGCACGACAAGAGTTCGTTCACCGGCCCCCAGGGTCCGTCCGGCGGATCCCGCCGCACAGACCCTGGTTCCGGCAAGGTCTCAGCGCTTGAGCGTGAAGGTGAAGTCGCCGGAGAGCCTGCCGCTCAGCCGGACCGCCGAGACGAGTCTGCCGTCCGTGATCAGTCTCTCGACCTCGGCCCGTGACAGACCGCAGCCCTCGGCGATCAGCCGCACCGGCCGGACGGGTATCCGCGCCGCGAAGCGGACCGAGACGTCGATCACCTCGCGGTCCAGGTGATCCGATCCGCCGGTGTCCAGGCGCCAGGCGTCGTCCCAGTCGAGGGAGACGTGGTTGCGGCGCCGCACGACCGGGTCCTGGAGCAGTTCCGCCGCCAGGGAGGGGTCGTTGTCGTGCAGCCGGTCCAGCAGCTCGGGTCGTACGGAGCGCACGTTCATCCGCTCCATGACCGTGAGCTTCGTGGTCTCCCCGCATCCGGTGCACAGCGCGAGGAGCCAGACGTCTATGAGTTTATGGTTCGCGTTGACGCGGAATTTGCCGCTCGTGCGGAAACTGTCGGACGCGCACACATGGCAGCGACGGCGAATGAGCGGCAGGCGGACAGGTTCGACTACCCAGTTTTCGAGCACAGAAGTACACCTGATTTCAGTGAGAAGCTCGCAGCAAAAAGCAGCGCGGCACAAATGCGTGACGCGCGACGAATTAGCGCTTGGGAGGTCTCACGAGGTGTACAACGGCATGTCCCTGACTAGACGGCTGGGTTCGCCAGCATGGTAGTGATTCACGACTACACTGCTCCACTGTTTTTCGGACATCTCACCGCCAGGTTCTGTATATCGGCCGGTGTGTCATCACCGGTGATATCGGGGCGAATTGCGCCGGCCGCACCGGTGGGTACGACGAAGCTACGGACAGCCCCGCCCTCCGCGCGTCCGCGCAGGGATCAGCCGGCGGTACGCACGGCGTCGACCTCCGGGCCGCGCGGCTGCGCATCCCGCTTACCCGCGGCCGGGGCGCCGGGCCGCCGCTGACGGCGGAGGCCGCCCACCGGGGGGAAGAGAAGGGGACCGGGGAGGGAAGACCGCACTGCACAGTGACGTGTATGTGCGCATACGCCCCTAGGAGCTCGCAGTCCAGACTGCTCATGGTGATGCCCAGTCACCAACTCGTGAGAAAGGGAGCCGAGCGGGGGTTCCGTATCTGGTCGGTATGGGATCCGTCGCAGTTGGAGGCCGACTTCGCGCCGCGCCTCGAAGAGGCCTCCGAGGAACTGCTGCTCACCGACTTCTCCGACGAGACCGCGCTGCGCGAGACCATCGCGCGGACCGCGCGGCGCAACCGCATCGACGCCGTGCTGCACTGCGGACACGGCAGTTCCGTCCTGCCGGTGGTCCGGGAGGCATGGCGGCTGGGGCTGTCCATGAACCCCCCGGCGGTGTACGAACGGCTCCGGTCCGGCGACGGGGAAGGACAGGTCCCCGCCGGGGCTCCCCGGGTCGGCGTCGAGACGCTGACCGTCGACGGGATCCATCACGTCGTGGGAATGACGGCCCAACGCACCACGGGCCCACCGGACTTCCTCGTGACCGGCTGGCTCCACCCGGCGCCCCTGACCGACGACGAACAGAAGTTCATCTCGGAGGTGGTCGAGGAGAGGCTGACGGCGAGCGGATACCGCTTCGGCCCGGCCCACACGGAGGTGGCGCTGCTGCCCTACGGGCCGCGGATCGTGTCCTGCCGCGCGCACCTGGGCGGCGACCGCATCCCCCTGCTCGTCGAGATCGCGCGGGGATTCGACCTGGAGGCGGCGGTCTTCACGGGTCTGCTGGGCAGCCCCCCGGTCGTGCCGAGAGCCTTCCAGTACGCGGAGACCGGCTTCTTCCTGCTGCCCGAGGGGCGGCTGGAGACGTACACCGGCACGGAGGACATCGCCGTGACCCCCTGGGTCCGCGGAGCCCGCTTCCCCTACACGGCCGGCGACCGGACAGTGCCGGTCGGCGATCCGCGCACCCGGCGCGCCTATGTGGTCGTGGAGGGCAGTACACCGGAAGTCACCCGCGAACGCGTCGCCAAGGCACGGCAGGATCTCGTGGCCGATATCCGGCCGGTTGCCCGGTGACGTGCGCAGGGTAGTTGTGTTTTCCTTCTGCACGAGGCGAAGGCACGGAGGGACGGGGTCGCGGAGCCGACATGCCTGGTGCGTGTGCTCAGCGCGATGATCTACCCTCTGGGGGCGTGTGTCCCATCTCATCGCTGACGGGGGAGGATAAGGTGCGGGCCGCGACATCGGATCACATTGAAGGCGACACAGGTCCCAGACCGGAATTCGCCGTTCTGGGATCTCTGGAAGTCCGTTGCGGCCGCGAACTCATTTCGGTCAACGGGGCGCTGCAACGGCGCGTTCTCGTGATGCTGCTCCTGGAGGCGGGGCGCGTCGTGCCCGTCTCCCGTCTGGTGGCGGCCGCGTGGAACGACGAACCGCCGGACAGCGCCGAGCACCAGGTGCGCAAGACGGTCGCCAAACTGCGCAGCCGCATCCCCCACGGCCCCGACATCATCGTCACCGACGGACCCGGATATCGCGCGGACGTCGAACCGGATCAACTCGATCTGCTGTGCTACCAGGGGCTGTTGCGGCAGGCCAGGGTGGCGCTGGAGGCGGCGGAGCCCGATCGGGCCGCGGCCCGGCTGCGGGAGGCGCTGGCCCTGTGGCGCGGGCCGGTGCTGTCCGGTTCCGGCGGCCGGGTGGTCGACGCCGCCTCGACGGCTCTGGAGGAGCAGCGGCTGACCGCCGCCGAGCAGCTCTACGACCTGTCCATCGACGCGGGCGAGGCCGCCGAGATCACGGGTGAGCTGCGGGTCCTCGTCGACGAGCATCCGCTGCGCGAGACGCTGCGCGCCCGGCTGATGCTCGCCCTCTACCACTCCGGCCAACAGGCGGCCGCACTGGACGAGTTCGCCCGTACCCGGGAACACCTTGCGGACGAACTGGGCATCGACCCCGGCGCGGAGCTGACCGGACTGCACGAGCGCATCCTGCGCCAGGACCCGTCCCTCGCCCGCCCGGAACGCGCGGTGGTGTCCCGTGCCCCGCGTCGGACGGCGGAGGTTCCGCACGCGCTGCCGTTCGACGTGCCGGACTTCTCCGGCCGCAGCGCGGAGCTGGAGTGGGTCTGCGACGCGGCCGGGAAGGCCCAGGAGGGGGCGCCGACGGTCCTGGCCCTGGACGGCATGGGCGGCGGCGGCAAGACGGCACTGGCCATCCGCGCCGCCCACCAGCTGGCCGAGCAGTATCCGGACGGCAGTCTCTTCATCGACCTGCACGGCTTCACACCGGGGCAGACGCCGCTCAGCGCGTTCCAGGCACAGGGGGACCTGCTCGCCGCCGCCGGTGTCCCCAGCGAGGAGCTGCCCACGGTGCCGGCGGGACGCGCCGCGCGGTGGCAGTCGTACATGCGGGGCCGTCGCATGCTTCTGGTGCTGGACAACGCCGCCGCGTCGGAGCAGGTGCGGGAGCTGATCCCCGCCTCGTCCGACAGCCTGGTCCTGATCACCAGCCGCCCGCGGCTGACCGGACTGGACGGAGCCGAATGGATCTCCCTGGGCGCCCTTCCGGAGCCGGAGAGCCACCAGATCCTGCGCAACACCCTCGGTGCCGAACGCGTCGAGAGAGAGCCGGTCGCCGCCCGTGAACTGCTGCGCCTGTGCGGCGGGCTGCCGTTGGCGGTCCGCATCGCCGCGGCCCGGCTGGCGAACCGCCCGCAGTGGACGGTCCAGCGGCTCGTCGAGCGCCTGCGGGACCACGACCGGCGCCTGGACGAACTCACCAGCGAGGGGCGGGGAGTTGCGGGTGCCCTGCTGCTGTCGTACCAGTCCATGCCGCACGAACAGCGCACGGCCTTCCGGCTGCTGGGGCGCCACCCCGGACGCTATCTGGACGCCGAGGAGGCCGCCGCACTGCTGGACACCGATGTGCTGACGGCCGAGGACGTGCTCGAAGAACTGGTGGACGTACGGCTGCTGGAGGCCAGGGAGCCGGGTGTGTACGCGCTGCACGACCTGGTGCGCAGTTTCGTCCAGCGGGTCGCGCAGAGCCAGAAGGCGCCGGAGGACGCGCAGGCGGTACGGCGGCTGATGGACCACTACCTGATCGCGGCGGAACACGCCTGCGACACCCTGTTCCCCGGGCGGCGGACCTTCAAGGACGCCGGCGAACAGGGCCACGGGCACGCCCAGTTCGATCACAAGGACAAGGCGCTCCAGTGGCTCGACCAGCACCGCGAGAGCCTGCTGGCGGCGGTGGACGCCGCGTACCACGAGGGGCTGCTGTGGCATGCCGCGCGGCTGCCGCGCGAGCTGGGCTTCCACTCCAGCATCCGCGCCTACGACGCCAGCGCGAACGCGGCACTGGAGACGGGGGTCAGCGCGTCGCGGCAGCTCGGGGACCGCTCGCTGACCCGGCTGAACCTGATGAATCTGGCCATGGGCAAGTGGCGGCTGGGGCAGTTGAGCGAGGCCGTCGTCCGGCTGGAGGAGGCCGTGGACCTGTCCCGGCAGATGGACGACGTGCACAGCGAGGCGGAGTGCCGGGCCCGGCTGGGACAGGCCTGCAACAGCATGGGGGAGCTGGAACGCGCGCTGCACCTGTGCCAGGAGGCCAACGTACGGGCCCAGGAGCTCGGCTTCACCCGGCTGGACGGCTCCTCGCTGAGCACGCTCAGCCTGGTCCAGGTGCGGCTCGGGCTGTTCGACGAGGCGGCGGCGTCGGCGGAGCGGGCGGTGGCCATCTTCGACTCGATCAAGGAGATCCAGCTCTCCGTGGACGCGCTGAGCAATCTCTCCCAGGCGATCGAGCGCCTCGGCCGCTTCGAGGAGGCGCTCGCCTGGGCCGACGCGGCGCTGGAGCGATGTCAGCGCATGAGCATGCCCTCGGTGCTGCCGCTGGTGCTCGCCCGCAGGGCCGACGTGCTGGCGCGGATGGGGGAGCTGGACGAGGCGGCGGACAGCGCCGACCACGCCCTCGCCAAGGCCACCAGCAGCACGGACGACATCCACCGGGCCACCGTGCACCTCTCGGTGGGGCGGGTGCGCTACGCGCAGGGGGACCTGGAGACCGCGCAGGCGCAGCAGTTGCTGGCCCACGAGATCGCCTGCCGGATGGAGCTGCGCTACGAGGAGGCCTGCGCGCTGTGGGGCCTCGGCCGTACCGCCGAGGCCCAGGGGGACGCGCGGCTGGCGCAGCAGCACCGCTCCGCGGCGGACAACCTCTTCTCCCTCATGAAAGTCCCGGAGAACGCACGCTGAACCCCGCGGATCCCCCGGCTCGCGGGCAGGGGGATCGGGCGGGTGTCCGGAGGGGAACGCGCCGGGAAGGCAGATCGCGAACATCAGTGGAGTCGAAACGGCCTTCCTCTCCAAAGGAGTTCTCCCATGCGCTTCGCCCCTGTCGCCGCCGCCTCCGTCATCGCTCTCGGAGCGCTCGTGGGGGGTTTCGCGACCTCCTCCGACACCGCCGCGCCGGCGCCGGCCCAGCAGCGCACCGTCGCCTTCGCCCTCGTCTCCTCGGCGGACCTGCCCCTGTCCGGGACGGACAACAACGGCAACGGCTGACCGGGCGGGCCGCAGCCACCGGTTGCGGCCCCCGGTCCAGCCACCCGGAAGAGTCACTGCTCCGGGGCGAGCCTCGCGATAACGGGGCGCCGCGATCCCGTTCGTGACAGCGAGGCTTCTACCTAATCCTCATCAGGGGGAAATCATGACTATTCGGGTGCTCATCTGTGATCAGCTGCCCGTGATCGCGGACGGTCTCAAGACCCTCCTCGACGCGGTGCCGGACATAGAAGTGATCGGCACCACCCACAACGGCATGCAAGCCATCGTCCTCGTCCGCACCATGCGGCCCGATGTCGTGGTCACGGATCTGGACCTCCAGACCATCTCCGGTCTGGAGCTGATCCGCAGACTCGGCAAGGAGGACGAGCCGCCCAGCGTCGTCGTGTTCACCGCCTCCGACGCCGACAAGACGGTGAGCGACGTGCTGCACGCCGGCGCGAGCTGTCTGCTCGGCAAGGAGGCGAGCCCGCAGGAGCTGATCACGGCCATCCAGGCGGCAGCCGCCGGGCAGACCATGCTCGCGCCCAGCATCGCGGAGCGCCTGGTCACCTGGTTCCGCGCGCAGCCGGAGCCCCAGGAGGCCGCGACCTGCCCGGAGATGACCGAGCTGACCCCGCGGGAGCGGGAAGTGACCAGAATGGTCGCGCTCGGCATGTCCACCGAGGAGGTGGCCCGCGAGCTGATCATCGGCGAGGCCACGGTCCGTACCCACCTCTACCGCGTGCGCACCAAGCTCGGCGTCCGCGACCGCGCCGAGCTCGTGTCCCTGGCCTACCGGACCGGCCTGACACACTCGGCCGGCCGGCCCCTCGGCGACGAGAGAATGCTGTCGGCGGGGAGCCTGCGCGCCAGCTGATCCCCTACGGCCCGCTCATCCCCTGCGGCCCGCTCATCCCCTGCGGCAGGCTCATCCCCGACGCCCGCTCATCCCCTGCGGCAGGCTCGTCCCCGACGCCCGCTCATCCCCTGCGGCCGTTGATCCCCCAGGGCCGGACGGCCGCCGCGACCGGAAGTTCCGGGCCGGCCGCAGCGCGCCGCGCCGTCCGTACGAGGCCGGCGCCGACCGTCCGCCACAGCGCGGCGGGATCGCCGTACCGGACGGACTCGGCCGCGGCCAGCCGGAAGTACCGGTGCAGGTCCAGCTCCGCCGTCATCGCGCGGACCCCGCAGCTCTGCATGCTCAGCCGCACCACGTCGCGCGCGGTCTCGGCGGCCATCGCCAGCGCCGCGAGGGGCGCGGTGCCCACGGCGTCCGGCTCCGAGTCGACCGACCAGGCCCCCCGGTACACCGCCGCCCTGGTCGCGCGCAGCGTCACCAGGGCCCGCGCCAACGGGAACGAGACCGCGGGCAGATCACGCAGCCGGGTGCCGAACTGCCGCCGGAAGCCGGTGTATTCCACCGCGGTCCGATGCGCGCCGTCGGCGATGCCCAGCAGGTAGGCGGCCTGCCGCAGACGCGCCCGGCCGAGCGGGCCGGCGGGCGAGCCGTCCAGCGGCCCGAGCACGTCCGCCGTGCCGACCGGTGTGGCGTCGAACCGGACGACCGGCGGCCAGCACCCGCTCTCGACGGTGCAGCCGGGCGCCGTGCGCTCCACCGCGACGACCACCGGCTCGCCGCCCGTCCTGGCCGCCACCAGAAGTGTCCCCGCGCTCACGTCGTCGACCGTGACCGTGCCGGTCAGCTCCCAGCCACCGGCTCGCGGGACGGCGGTGACCCCGCTGCCGGCCGGCAGCGCCTCCCAGCCAGCCAGGGCCGCACCGGCCGGGCCGCCCAGGTCGGCCGCCGTCGCGTCGGCCCGGTAGGAGTTCCCGCGGGCCGCGCGGCCGAGCTCCTCGCTGACCAGTACCCCGGCCGTCAGGCCGAGGCCGAGGCCGCCCGCGGCGGCCGGCCGTTCGAAGTCGGACACGCCCAGTTCGTCGAGCACCGGCCCGGTGGGCCCGAGAGCCCCGTCGGTCACCGGTGCGCCGTGCAGCTCCATCCGGGCGGGGACGCCGGCCAGTCCCGTACGCAGGGCCTGGCGCAGCCGGACGACGAGCGGATCGGGGGTGAGGTCCATGTCAGTGCTCCTCCTGTTCGATGGAGTCGAACGCGGCGGCCGTGATCTGGAGCATCACCTCGGAGGTACCTGCCGACAGGGTCAGCCCCGGCGCCTCCCGGTAGGCGGAGTCCAGAGTCAGAGCGGCCCTGCTGCGGTTCGCCCGCTGCCCGGGGCTGGGGATGCCGGTGGCCCACACCGCGATGCTCTGGGCGAGTTCGCTGCTGTGGTACTTGGCGACGGCCGTCGAGACCTGGTCGATCCGGTCCGCCGCGAGGCCGGTGAGGACCTCCCAGGCCAGGACGTGGTCGGCCGTCAGCGCGCCGTACCAGCGGCCGAGCTGCTCCAGCCGGTCGTCGTGCGCGGAGCCCGGGTCGCCGTCGGCCAGCGCGTCCAGCGCGGCCCGGAGCCAGTGCTCCGCCTTGAGGTGGTAGTCGAGACCGGTGCGTTCGATGGCCAGTGCCTCGTTGAGCAGCGGCCATCCCTCGTCACGCGGACCGATGAGGTCCTCGCCCGGTACCGGGACCGAGTCGAGGTCCACCCGGTGGAAGTGCTCGTCGCCGACGCCGGGTATCACCGACACCGTCACACCGGGGGCGCCCATGTCGACCAGGAACAGGCTGATTCCCTGGTACTTCCCGGCACCGGGCGTCGTACGGGCCGCGCACAGTCCCAGGTCGACGAAGCGCGTCTTGAGACTGAACACCTTCGTGCCGGTGATCCGGTAGCCGTCGCCGTCGGGTTCGGCCACGGCCCGCAGCGCACCGAGGTCCGAGGCCGCGTCCGGCTCGGTGTAGAGCACCGAGGCGAAACTCTCGCCGCGCGCCAGCGCGGGCAGATACCGGCGCTTCTGCTCGTGGCTGCCCGCCATCAGCAGGAACTGGCCGACGATCTGGATGGTGTTGACGTGGAAGGTGTCCGGCACTCCCGCGCGCACCAGCTCCTCGGCGACGATCGCCGCGTCGGTCAGCGGGCGGCCCTGTCCGCCGAACTCGACGGGCCAGTGCACGGCCAGCAGGCCCAGCCCGCCGAGCAGCCGGTAGAGCGGACGGGCGTCCGGCTCGACACCGTCGGCGCCGGTGGCCTCCGCCGCCGCGGCACGCACCTCGGCGGAGCGCAGGGCCGCGCGCACCTGTGCCCGGAACCGTTGTTGATCCTCGGTGAATCCGAACCGCATGGACGTCTCCTCAAGAGGCGAGCGACTCTTCGATCGCCGCGACGACCCGGCTCAACGCCGGTTCCGTGAACAGGGTGTAGTGGTCGCCGGGTACGTTCTCGGCCCGGAACGGGCCCGTGCACACCGTCCGCCACTGCTCCTCCATGGCGAGGTGGGGCGTGGCGGTGAGCAGGGTGACCGGTCCGCCGTACGGCCCCGGCGGGCGGTACGCCTGCATGGACAGGGCGCAGGACCGGAAGGTCTCGAAGCGGGAGGCCAACTCCTGCCCGGTGAGCCCCGTTTCGACGCCGAGGCGGGTCAGTGACTCCTTGACGTCGGCCGCACCGACGGCCGGGTCGTCGAGGACCGCGCGCACCCGGGGACCGTCGCGTCCCGTCAGCCTGGCGACGTCGTGCACGAACCGCTGCCGTACCGTCGCCTCGTCGAGGGGGACACGGTCCTCGTCGTAGGCGGCGTCCAGCAGGACCAACGGCGGCTGCTGCCCGGTCTTGTGCTCGATCTGCCGGGCGACCTCGAAGGCGAGCACACCGCCGTAGGACCAGCCGGCCAGGCAGTACGACGAGGGCGGTCCGGCTTCGAGCAGCGCGTGCGCGATCCTGGTGGCGGTCGCCGCCAGCGCGTCCTGCGGAGCGACGAGGGCGTCGCGCGGATCGGCGGCGAAACCGCTCACCCCGACGTCCTCGCGCAGCGCCCTGGCCAGCGGCATGTAGCAGAACAGCTCACCGCCCGAGGGATGCAGCAGGACCGCCTGGGCCGGACCCGACGCACGCATCACCACCGGCGCCCGGTCACCGTCCGGCGCGGTCCTCCGCCCGGACGGGCCCTCCAGCGCGCCGAGCGGATCGCCCGCCTCGTCGCCGCGTGCGGCGCGGACGGTGTCGACGGTGGCGGCCAGATGGGCGACGGTGGGCGAGGCGAAGAAGTCGCCGAGTGCGATCTCCACCCCGAACCTGCGGTTGATCGCCGACATCAGCTGCACGGCCTGGAGGCTGTTGCCGCCGGCCAGGAAGAAGTCGTCGCGCACACCGATCCGGTCGTCGTGCAGCAGAGGAGCGAGCACATCGCGCAGCAGCGCGCGTTCCGTCGCGGTGAGCGTCTCGTCGCCGGCCTCCTCGCCCGTACGGCTCAGGTCCGGTGCGGGCAGCCTGCGCCAGTCGACCTTGCCGCTGCTGGTGAGCGGAAGCTCGTCGAGGACCACGAAGTACGACGGGATCATGTACGACGGCAGGAGCGTGCCCAGATGCGCACGCACCGCGGGCACCTGCTGCTCGGTGACTCCGGTCAGATGGCCGACCAGGTGCTTGTCCCCGTTGTCGTCGGTCCACGCGCGAACGCTGACCGGCCCGATGCCGTCGAAGCCGGTCAACGCCGACTCCACCTCGCCCAGTTCGATCCGCAGTCCGCGGATCTTGACCTGCTGGTCGATCCGGCCGAGGAAGACGAGCCGTCCGTCCGCCAGCCGTTTCACCAGGTCCCCGGTCCGGTACAGCCGTCCGCCGGGCGCGGTGCCGAACGGGTCGGCGATGAACTTCTCCGCGGTCAGACCGTCCCGGTCGAGATAGCCGCGCGCCAGCCCGGCGCCGCCTATGACCAGTTCACCCGGCACCCCGACGGGCACCCGGCGCAGGTCGCGGTCGAGCACGTGCGCCACATGGTTGGCCATGGGCAGGCCGATCGGCGGTGAGGCGTCCCAGCTGCCCGGACACTCCTCCACGATCATCGTCACCGTGCACTCGGTCGGCCCGTAGCCGTTGAACAGCCGCCTGCCCGGATTCCACCGGTTCACCAGCTCGCCGCTGAACGCCTCGCCGCCGACGAACGCGATCCGCAGTTCGGTGAACCGCTCGGGTGCCAGCAGCGGCATCACGGTAGGGGGCAGGTCGATGACGGTGACGCCGGCCTGTTCCATCAGCGACTGGAGCCGCTCGACGGACAGCCGTTCGTCGTCGGTCGCCACGCACAGCCGGGCGCCGGTCAGCAGCGCCGAGAACGTCTCGAACACCGAGACGTCGAAGGTCGTCGAGGCGAACCCGAGCACCCGGTCGGCCGCGGTCAGGTCGAACAACTCTCGTGTGGAGTCGATGAAGTTGACCACACCCCGGTGCTCCAGCAGCACCCCCTTCGGCTTGCCGGTGCTGCCGGAGGTGTAGATGACGTACGCGACGTCGTCGGGCCGCGCCGCGAGCGGGGGGTTGTGGCCGGGCAGCGCCGCCAGTTCCTCGCGGACGTCGTCCAGCGTCACGACGGGCGCGTCGACCTCGCTCAGGGCCCGGCCGGTCCCGGCGTGCGCGATCACCGTCCGTACGTCCGCGTCGGCGGCGATCTCCGCGACCCGCCCCGAGGGATGCGCCGGGTCGAGCGGCACATAGGCCGCGCCGGTCTTGAGCACCGCGAGGATCGCGGTCGGCACGTCCACGTTCCTGCGCAGACACAGGCCGACCCGGTCGCCCGGTCCGACGCCGCGTCCGCGCATCAGGGCGGCGAGCCGGTTCGCCCGGGCGTTGAGCTCGGCGTAGCCGGTCTCGACGCCGGAGACGACGACCGCCACGCTGTCGGGGGCCTCCGCGACGCGTGCCTCGAACTCCGCCACGACCGTCGACTCGCGGACCGGCCGCACCGGGCCCTGGCCGGCCCCGTCCAGGAACTCCAGGTCCGCCGCGCTCAGTACCTCGGCGGTGGACAGCGGGGCGTCCGGTGCGGCGGTCAGGGTGTGCAGCAGCCCGTCGTAGTGCCGGGCGAACCGGGCGATGCTCCCGGCGTCGAACAGGTCGGTGTCGAACTCGACGGCGAGGGGGGCGTCGGCTCCGGGAGCCGCCGGCTCCACCAGGTTCCAGCTCATGTCGAACCGGGAGGTGCCGGTCGGGACGTCCTCGTGCGAGAGGGTGACACCGGGCAGGCCGGTCGTGGTGCCCGGGCTCTGCGCACCGGGGCTCTCGACCCCGAACACGATCTGGAAGAGCGGTGAGCGCGAGGGGTCGAGGACCGGATCCACCGCGTCGATCAGCTGGTCGAAGGGCAGACCGCCCCGCTCGGACGCCTCGGCCGCGACCCGCCCGACCCGCCGGACCAGCTCGCGGAAGGTCGGGTCGCCGGAGACGTCCGCGCGCAGCACCCGCAGGTCGGCGAAGAGGCCGACCACCGAGTTCACGGCGTCGTGCCGCCGGTTCGCGTCGGGTGAGCCGATCACCAGGTCGTCCAGGCCCGAGTAGCGGTGCAGCAGCGTGAAGAAGGCGGCGACGAGGACGTCGGACGGGCTCACGCCCTCCTGCCGGGCCAGTTCCCCCGCCCGCTCCAGGGCCTCGTGCCCGACGGTGGCACAGACCGTGTCGCCCGCGAAGGTCCGTGTCTCGCCCCGCGGCCGGTCGGTCGGGAACTCCAGCACCTCGGCCCCGGCCAGCTTCTCCCGCCAGTACGCGGCGAGTTCGTCCAGCTCGGCGCCGCCGAGCCGGTCGCGCTGCCACACCGCGTGGTCCGGGTACTGCACCGCGAGGGCGGGCAGCCGGGGTGCGTCGCCGTCGTGCGAGGACCGGTAGAACTCGGCGAGGTCACGCAGCAGCACCTCGCGCGAGCGGGCGTCGCAGACGACGGCGGGTACGTGGAACAGGAACAGGTGGTCGTCCGGCGCCACCTCGACCAGCAGCGCGCGCCACATCGGCGTGCGGGCCGGGTCGAGCGGTTCGGCGGCCCGGCCCGCGATCAGGGCCCGCGCGGCGGCCAGCCGCTGCTCGTGGTCGCCGCCCGCCACCTCGACCACCGGCAGTTCGACCGGGACCTCGGTGGCGACGACCTGCAGCACGGTGCCCTCGCGCGGCACGACCGCGGTCCGCAGCGCCTCGTGCCTGGCCACGACCGCGGCCAGCGCCGAGCGCAGCGCGTCCGGGTCCAGTGCGCCCCGCAGCCGCAGGCACAGCGGCGTACCGGAGTCGGGGCTGTCCGGCGCCGCCCGGTCGAGGAACCGCAGGGTCTGCTGGGCGGGCGTCAGCGGCGCAGGTCCGGTGGTGCCGCGTGCCGTGGGGCCGCGCCTCGCCACGGCCTGAGCGTGTTCCCGCAGCCGGGCGAGGAACCGCTCGCGGCGCGGTGCGGGCAGCGCGGCGAGGCGCCGGGTCATGTCGGTCACCTGATGCTCCTCACGGGCTGCGGCGCGTCGCCGGTACGGGCGTCCGAGCGCACGGGCAGGTGGGCCAACTCGGAGATGGCAGTGGCCAGTACGTCGATGCCGCGCAGGTAGTCGGAGAGCACGATGTGCTCGTCGTCGGCGTGGTCGAGGCTGCTGTCGCCCGGCCCGTAGGTCGCCATCGGGATGTCCCAGACCTCGGCGAGGGTGTTCATGTCCGAGGTGGCCGTCTTCACCACGAGGCGCGGCCTGGCGTGCAGTTGCCGGATGCCGGACACCAGCGCGCGCACCACCGGGTCGGCCCGGCCGACCCGGCAGGCCGCCACCGAGTTCAGCACGTCGAGGTGGCCGGCCGGGAGCCGGTCACGCAGCCCGTTCACCAGCTCGTCGACGTCGAATCCCGGGGGGATGCGGATGCTGAGGTCCGCCGTCGCGCTGGTCAGGTCGCCGTTGAGCCGGCACAGGGTCGCACCGGGCCGGTCGAACACACCGTGGCTCGCGTCCGGCCCGAGCAGTTCGACCAGCGCGTCCCAGCAGGCGACGGCCAGTTCGGACGCCTTGGGCACCGGGTTGCTCGGGTGGGTTGCGGGACACTTGACGGTGTAGCGCAGGTCCAGCTTGCCCTTGTAGCCGAGCACCACGCTCGACCAGCCGCTGGGTTCGCCGATGATCAGCGCGTCCGGCCGGGCGTGGGTGGCGCGGATCGCCATCGCGCCACGCGAGCGCGGGGTCTCCTCCTCGACGACGCCGACCACCACGATCCGGCCGGGGAAGTCCACCGCGCCGGCCGCGGCACAGATCATCGCCGCGAGCGGTCCCTTGGCGTCCACCGCGCCGCGGCCGTAGAGCCTGCCGTCCTCGGAGCGGACCGGGAACTGGCCCGAGACGGTGTCCATGTGCCCGAGGAGCATCAGGGTCGGACCGGGACCGCGTTCGATCACGCCGATCACGTTGCCGACGCCGTCGATGTGCGCCCGGAAGCCGAGGTCGGTCATCGCCTCGGCCAGGTAGTCGGCCAGCTGGTGTTCCTGGTAGGAGGAGGAGGGGATCTCCAGCATCTCGCGCAGCAGTCCGGCGGCGTACGTCTCGGTGACGGTGCCGGAAGAAGTGAACGCCCAGTTCATCGTTGCGCTCGTTCCAGTAGGTGGTCGACGATGTGGTCCGCGACGTCGACCCGGTCGGCGAGCGCGGACTGGAAGCCGGAGAACTCGACCCGGTGATTGACCTCCAGGACCAGCAGCCGGCCGTCGCGGTCCTCGATCAGATCGACACCGGCGATGTCGGCGCCGACGGCGGCGGCCGCGGCCAGGGAGAGCTTGTCGATCTCCGGGGTCACCTCGCACGGCCGGGTCTGCCCGCCGAGGGCCACATTGGTGCGCAGGGTCTCGCCGGTCCGGTAGACGGCGCCCAGCACCTGACCGCCGACCACGATCACCCTGATGTCCCGGTCGGGTTTCTCGATCAGCTCCTGCACGTACACGAGGTGCGACTGCGGGCCGGGCAGCGCGGCGGCGTACTCCAGCACCCCTTCCGCACCGGCGCGGTCGGGCAGCCGGACCACCAGCCGGCCCCATGAGCCGACCAGCGGTTTGATCACCGCCGGGTAGCCGATGGAGTCCAGGGCGGCCAGCGCGGCCTGCGCGGTGAGGGCGAGAGCGGTGCGGGGGGTCGGTATCCCGGCGGCCTCCAGGGCCGTGGTGGTGAGCCATTTGTCGCCGCACACCTCGGTCGCGTGCGCGCTGTTGACCACGTCGACCCCCGCGGCGGCGAGGCAGCGTGCCGCGTACGCGGCGCGGACCTGGCCGATCTCCCGGTTCAGCGCGAGACTCCAGGGCCGCTCGGGCCGGCCGGCCAGGAACCACTGCCGGCGCGTGTCGACATGGTCGAAGGGGACACCTCGCCGGTCGAACGCGTCGAACAGCCTTTTCTCGTCCGCGCCGACCCTGCTGGCGAGCACCGCCATCCTGCGGTCACCTGGGCGCTCCGGTGTCGCTGACACGTGACCTCCGTATGAGAACCAGTGGTTGGTAGGACGGCATGACCGGCCTTCCGTACAGAAAGGAAACTATGGGCGGAGCGAGCTCGCGGACGTCCGCGGGAAGTTTATTCACGGGTGCTCGCCGTGTTGGCTCCTCCCGCCGGGGCTGCGAATTCTGATTACCTGTCGGCGGCGGTCGCCGTGCCACTCTTGAACGGATTCGAATACCTTCCGCAATAGTTCACCGCCGTCAGAGAAGAGGGGGAATTGTGGGACACGAATCGGAGCGGATCCCGGTGCTCGCCCTGTGGAGTGCGCCGCGCTGCCGCTCCACCGCGTTCGCACGGATGATGACGGAGCGGGGCGACCGCGCCGTCGTGCACGAACCGTTCTCCCGAGTGGTCGACTTCGGTGAGGTGGAGGTCGGCGACCGGGTCGCGCGCGACGAGCAGGACGTGCTCGCGGCGCTGCGTGCCATCGCGACGCAGGGGCCGGTGTTCTTCAAGGACACCACGGACTTCCACTACCCGGAGCTCCTGGCCGACGAGGACTTCCTCTCGGTCGCGACACACACCTTCATCATCCGCGACCCGGCCGAGGCCATCGCCTCGCACCATGCGCTCAACCCGGACCTCGGCCGCGACGAGATCGGCTTCGCCCGGCTGTACGAGATCTTCGCCGCCGTGCAGGCCGCCACCGGCACCACGCCGGTCGTGATCGACTCCGACGACCTGCTGGACCGGCCGTCCGACACCGTACGGGCGTACTGCGCGGCCGTCGGCATCCCGTTCCTGCCGGACGCGCTGAGCTGGCAGCCGGGCATGCGCTCGGAGTGGCGGTCGACCGGCAGATGGCACAGGTCGACCAGCGAGACCGCCGGCTTCACCCGGAGCGGCGGCGGAAAGGCCGAGGCGGTCATGGCGGACCCGGTGCTGCGCGCCCACCGCGACCACCACCAGCCGTACTACGAGAAGCTGCGCGCCGTCGCGCTCCGGCCGTGACCGCTCGGAGCGGAATAGTCACCATGCTTACCCGGCGAGTGCACATGACGGCGATCCGGGTATTCAGGGTGGTTACGGTGCGGACGAAAACTGTGAACGACCGGGCTACGTACGGAATGTAAGGCGGTGTTTCAGTGAGTGTCAGAACAGCAGTTTACGAACCGGTCGACGTTTCCGGTCATCGCAACAACACGGCCATCTCCGCGGCGACGGAGACCAGGGCGGGCGCGTTCAATGTATGGAGAAACTCTTTCGCGGCCGAATACCTGCCCGCGGGCGGGAGCCTCGTCCACGTGGACGGCGTCCCCTTCGAGTTCCCTCCGGTCTGCGACGGACCGGACAACATCCGCTGCTCCGGACAGTTCATCCGGGTCCCCGAGGGCCGCTACGACTGGATCCACGTCCTGGCGGCGTCCGAACGGCGCTGCGAGGACACCGTGGAGCTGAGCTTCGCCGACGGCTCCGTCGACACGGAACCGCTGCGGGTCTCCGACTTCTGGGCGGCACCCGCGTGGTTCGGCGAGGTCAAGGCGTTCGAGAGCCTCGTCATGCACTACCCGCACCATGTGCAACGCGGTGTTCCGGCGGTGATGTGGGCGCAGCGCGTGCCGGTCACCCGGCGGGCCGGCCTCACCGGCATCCTGCTGCCCCGCAATGTCGCGGTGCATGTCTTCGCCGTCACCCTCCAGCGGACGGAGACCTGACATGACCGTCGACACGACGACACGTACCTACATGATCACCGGACCCGAACCCGAGTGGTGGTACCGCGACCTCGTCAGCTGCCTGCAGTCCACGTTCGGTTCGGTCCTGCTCCGGGAGGGGGCCGACCCGCTGGCCGTGCTCGGCGCGGGGTGGCGGTTCCTGCACCTGCCGGGCGACGTCAGGTCCGAGGAGTTCTACTACCCGTGCCCCGCCGACGCATCCGGCGGCACCGACCTCGGTGCCGCGCTGGCACCCCACCACGAACTGCACGCGCGCTGGTGGCAGCCCGCCGACGAGAACGACGTCTGGCGGGAGGTGCGGGAGGCGCTGGCCGACGACCGTCTGGTCATCGCGGCCGTGGACAACTACCACCTGCCGTTCCGGCCCGCGTACGGAGACGTGCACGCCGCCCATCTGGTGGTGATCTACGGCCTCGACGAGACCCGCGGGGTGGTCCACGTCTCCGACGCGATGCCGCCCGCGTTCCGCGGCGCCGTCCCGATCGAGAAGTTCCTGCTGAGCTGGGGTTCGGCCAACCCGACCGACGTCCAGGACGCGTTCTTCAGCGACTCGCGGATCGGCCGGCGCTGCCTCGACGTCCGCCTCGACGCCCCGGCGGCGCCACTGACGCCCGAACTGCTCGGCGGTTACCTGCGCATCGACGTCGACGGCTTCACCACGGCCGGCCCCGCCCGGACCGGGCTCGCCGGATACGACGCGTTCGCCGCGGAACTGCTGGAGCGGTGCCGGGCCGGGGACGCCGACGTGCTGCGCGAGCTCTACCCGTTCGGCTGGGCCATGCAGGCGCAGGCCTCGCTCCACGGTGAGCTGCTGCGCCGCTGCGGCCGCGAATGGGACGACCCGGCGCTCGCCGGAGCCGGACGCGCGGTCGAGGCCGTCGCACACGCGTGGACCGGACTGCGGTTCACCGGTGCGCACGGACTGGAGGACCCGGGCGCGGCCGCGTCCGACATCGCGCACCACGCGACGACCCTGCGCGGCGCGTACGTGCGCGCGGTCGCCGCCGTCGGCGCGGCGGCGGCCCGGCTGTGACCGCGCACATACCGACCACTGTGGCCCTGTGGAGTGGAGAGTGATGAGCAAGCTGGCAGCGTTCGGCGGCACGGCGGCCGTGCCGAGGGACCGGCGCCGAGTGCAGTGGCCGTTGGTCGAGGAGGAGGACCGCAAGGCCGTCCTCGACGCGCTCGACGGCGCACGGCTGGTGTCCGACACCGACGGCGTCAATCCGGTGTCCGACCTGGAACAGAACTGGGCCCGCCGGTTCGGTTTCGAGCACTGCGTCGCGGTGTCCAACGGCACCGCGGCCCTGGCCCTGGCCCTGGCCGCGCTCGACGTCGGACCGGGGGACGAGGTGATCGTGCCCGCCCTCAGCTTCATCGCGACCGGCCTCGCACCGGTGCACCAGATGGCCGTCCCGGTCTTCGCCGACATCGACCCGGTCACCTTCAACATCGACCCGGACGACGTGGAGCGCCGGATCACCCCCCGGACCAAGGCGATCATCCCCGTGCACCTGCACGGCGCGCCCGCCGACATGGACCGGATCACCGCGATCGCCCGCAAGTACGGCCTCGCGGTGATCGAGGACGCCGCCCAGGCGCCCGGGGCCACCCACCGTGGCCGCCCGGTCGGCGGGATCGGCGACGCGGGTGCCTTCAGCCTCCAGGTCAGCAAGAACATACCGACCTGCGGCGAGGGCGGCCTGCTGGTGACCCGCGACGCCGAACTGGCCGAGGCGATGCGCTGCGGCAGGCAGTTCGGCGAGGTGATCGAGGCCGGCCGCGAGCGCGACTACGTGTCCTACGGCCTGGGCTGGAACTACAAGATGAACGCCCTCCAGGCCGCGTTCACCAACGCGCAGCTCGCCCGGTACGACGGCTACGAGCGCGCCCGGCAGCACAACGTCACCGAGTTCCTCGCACGGCTCGCGCAGCTGCCCGGCCTCCAGGTGCCGACCGCGCTGCCGGACACCACCCACGCCTGGCACATCCTGCGGTTCCGGTTCGACCCGGCCGCGTTCGGCCTGGACGGGGTGCGGCCGGAGGCGCTGCGCGGGGCCCTGCGGCGGCTGCTGCGCGCCGAGGGCGTGCCGATGTCGCAGTACCAGCTCATGCCGCTGCCCGACCAGAAGGTGTTCGTGGACCGCGTCGGCTTCGGTTCGGGCTACCCGTGGTCCGTGACCGGCGCCCGCGGCACGGTCGCGGGCGCCGGCTACCCGGTGACCCGCGCGGTCATCGCCGACTCCCTGACCATCCAGAAGCGTCACCTCCACCCGGGGGCGGGCGAACTGCTCGGCATGTACGCGGACGCCTTCGAGAAGGTGTGGGCGGACAGGGACATGGTGGCCACCCTGGCGAAGGCGGCCTCATGACCGTCACCCCCGTCCTGGAACGGGACGCCCTGGACACGGTCGCCGCCCGGATCCGCGCCCATGTCGTCGACATGTGCGCGGGGCCCGAGGGCGGCCACCTCGGCGGTGCCTTCTCCTGCGCCGACGTGCTCGCCGCGCTGTACTTCTCGGTGCTGAACGTGGACCCGCTGCGGCCGGACGACCCGGATCGCGACCGCTTCCTGCTCAGCAAGGGCCACGCCGCCGTCGGTCTCTACGCGACGCTGGCCGAACGGGGCTTCTTCCCGGTCGGGGAACTCGCCGGATACGGCCGCCCCGGCAGCAGACTGATGGGCCATCCGGTGCGTGCGGTGCCCGGTGTGGAGCTGCCGACCGGATCGCTCGGCCACGGACTCGCGCTGGGCTGCGGGTTCGCGCTGGCCGCCCGGTACGCCGGGCGGGACGCACGCACCTTCGTGCTGCTCGGCGACGGCGAACTCCAGGAGGGCTCGGTGTGGGAGGCGGCCATCGCGGCCGCGTCGCAGCGCCTCGACCGGCTGGTCGCGGTGGTGGACCGCAACGGACTCCAGCTGACCGGCCCCACCGACGGCATCGCGCCGATGGAGCCGCTGGCCGACCGCTGGCGCAGTTTCGGCTGGGCGGTCCGTGAGGTGGACGGCCACGACCCGGACCTGCTGGCGGAGCAACTGGGCGCCGCGCCGTGGGAACCGGGCAGGCCGAGCGTGCTGATCGCCCGCACGGTCAAGGGCCACGGCCTGCCGTTCCTGGCCGGCCGCAGCGCCAGCCACTACGTGACCCTGTCACCGCGCAACCACGCGCGGGCGGTGCGCGCCCTGCGGGACGGCGAGGTGGCCCGATGAGCCGCGCGACCCGGGAGGCGTACCGGGACCGTCTGCTGCCGCTGCTGCGGCGGCACCCCGAGCTGATGTGCCTGGACTCCGACACCGGCCTGTTCGGCGCCGAGTACGCTGAGGCGGCCGGCGAGCAGTACCTCAACCTCGGTATCGCCGAGCACAACCTGATGGGCATCGCCGCCGGGATGGCGGCGTGCGGGCGGATCCCGTTCGTCAACACGATGGCCGCCTTCGCCACGTCCCGGGCCCTGGAAGCGATCAAGATCGACATCGCCTACAACCGGCTGCCGGTCCGCATCATGGCCACCCACGGCGGTCTCGCCGCGGGCCACCTCGGCCCGACGCACCAGGCCCTGGAGGATCTCGCCGTGATGCGGGTCCTGCCCGGAATGACCGTGGTGGTGCCCGCCGACGCCGCCGCCACGGAGGCGTTCGTCGAGCAGAGCCTGGACCTGCCGGGACCGCTCTACGTCCGGCTCGGCCGCAAGCCGACGCCGGAGCTGCCCGCGGCCCCGCCACCGGTCATCGGGACGGCGCAGACGCTGCGGCAGGGCGGCGACGTGGTGCTCGCGAGCTGCGGTCCCTACCCCGTGCTCGCCTGCCTCGCCGCCGCGGACCTGCTGGCCGGACAGGGCGTCGAGGCGACCGTGCTGAACATGCACACCCTGCGGCCGCTCGACACCCGGACGCTGGTGGCCGCGGCCCGGCCGGCCTCGCTCGTGGTGACGCTGGAGGAGCACTGGCGCGGCGGCGGTCTCGGCGGCGCGGTGGCCGAGGCACTGGCGGAGTCGGTGCCCAGGACGGTGCTGCGACTCGGCATGCCGGACCGGTTCGTCGACACGGTCGGCAACCAGGAACACCTCGTCGAGCACTACGGCCTCACCGCGGAGCGGGTGGTGCGGACGGTCCGTACCGCCCTCGACCGCGGCCGCACCGACCTGATCAGCTCCCATTCGTGACACCCGGATCCCGCTAAGGAGGCGAGCGCCGTGGACACCACGCGCAGCCACGTAGTCCATATCGGCTTCGCCGAACAGCACATCGACTCGATCGAGTTCGGCGGACACCAGGTGTCCCTGCTGGTGCACCGGCATGTCGCCGAGCGCATGTCGCACGCCGCGCGGCAGCGGTTCGCCCGCATCGGCGTCCTCGACGTGCCCCACACCCTGGAGTTCGACACCTACGACCAGGTCCTCGACCAGATGATCCGCCTGGTCGACGAGTTCGCCGCGGAACTGGGCCCGCCGACCGCCGTCGTCGCCATGTACGAACACGTCACGCTGCCCGCGGCGCGGCTGCGCGACCACTTCGGGGTGCCCGGGGTCGACACCGAGACGGCGCTGCTCTGCCGTGACAAGGTCCGCATGAAGGAGGCCATGCGCGGCGGCGGCATCCGCGTGCCCGCGTTCTGGGCGGTGGACGCGAGCACGCCGTACGCCGACCTGGAGAAGATCGCGGACGCGGTGCCGGGCCGGCTCGTCCTCAAGCCCCAGCGCCAGGCGGGCAGTTTCGGCATCTCGGTGTTCCAGGACGGAGCGGAGTTCCTCGCCCACGCCCGGGCCCACGGCATCCCCGACGACCACGAGGTGGAGGAGTTCGTCGACGGCCAGGTGTGCCATGTCGACGGCGTGGTACGGGACGGCGAGATCCGTTTCATCAGCGCCTCCCGGTACATCGGCGACTGCCTCAACTTCCAGAACGACGGACAGCATCTGTCGGGCGTCACCTTCGACGACGCCTCCACGCTCGCACGGATCACCGACTTCACCGCACTCGTGCTGAAGTCGCTGCGGCTGCACACCAGCACCTTCCATCTGGAACTGTTCCTCACCACCGACGACGAGCTTGTCTTCCTCGAGGTCGGCAACCGCTTCGGCGGCGCCTACATCAGCGACTCCATCCGCGCGGTCTACGGCGTGGACCTGGTCCGCGAGTCCGTCCTCGCCTGCATGGGCCTGCCCTCCGAGGTCGGGGCCGTCGGCAGCATCCTCGACCACGAGGGCGTCGGCGCCTCCGGCTGGCTCTACTCCGCACTGCCGGAGAGCGAACCCTGCGTGGTCAGGCGGATCCGGGGCCTCGACACCTGCCCCGACTCGGTGGTGCTCTCCGACATCCCCGGCATCGGCCAGCCGCTCAACGGCGACATCTCCGTCTTCCCCACCGCAGGCAAGTTCGCGTTCTCCGGCGCGAGCACGGCGGAGGTCGAGCGGGACATCCGGCGCCTCGCCGCCTCGTACGCCCTGGAGACCGTCCCCCGGCGGACCTCGCACATCTGACCCGCACCACACGGAAAGGCGTATCCATGATCACAGGCAGCGCCGGTGGCGCAACGCTGCAACTGGATGATCTGCACGGCTCCCTGTCCGACCCGGTGATGAGTTCCATGACACTCCTCAACGAAACCGCCGGGCGGTTCCCGCAGGCCGTGTCCTTCTCGGCCGGACGGCCCTACGAGGAGTTCTACGACCCGTTGCAGATCCACGACTACCTGGAGCGGTTCCGCAAGTACCTCGAAGTCGAGCGCGGCCTCGACCCCGACCAGGTACGGACGGTGCTCTTCCAGTACGGGCACACCAAGGGACTGCTCACGGACCTCCTGGTGCGCCACCTCGCCGTCGACGAGGGGGTGAGCGCGGTCCCCGAGTCCGTCGTGGTCACCACCGGCTGCCAGGAGGCGATGATCCTGCTGCTGCGCGCCCTGCGCACGGGCGGCGAGGACGTGATCCTGGCTCCGGCACCGACCTATGTGGGCTTCCTCGGGGCGGCCCGTCTGATGGACATGCCGGTGCTCCCCGTCGCGGAGGGCACCGGCGGCATCGACGTCGAGGACCTGGTGGTTCAGATAGGCCGGGCCCGGCAGCGGGGACTGCGGCCGCGCGCCTGCTACGTGGTGCCGGACTTCGCCAACCCCAGCGGGCTCAGCATGAGCCTCGCCGATCGCCGGCGGCTCCTGGAGGTGGCGGAACGGGAGGACATCCTCGTCATCGAGGACAACCCGTACTCCCTGTTCAACGCCGACGGCCGACGCCTGCCCTCGCTGAAGTCCCTCGACACCGCACAACGCGTCGTGTACGTGGGCTCCTTCGCCAAGACGGCCTTCCCGGGCGCCCGCGTGGGCTACGTGGTCGCCGACCAGGCGGTCGAGGGCGCCGGCCCCGGCGAGGGACCGCTGCTGGCCGACCAGCTCGCCAAGCTCAAGAGCATGCTGACGCTGAACACGTCCACCATCTCCCAGGCCGTCATCGGCGGGAAGCTGCTGGCGAACGACTGCAGCATGACCCGCGCCACCCAGCGCGAGACGGAGATCTACCGCCGCAACCTCGCCGCGGTCCTGGACGGCCTGGACAGGCACTTCCCCGCCCCGGCGGACGGCTCGGCTCCCCGGACGACCTGGAACATCCCGGGCGGCGGCATGTTCGCGGTGGTCACCCTGCCCTTCGAGGCCGACGCCGAGATGCTGGAGTACTCGGCAAGCCGGTTCGGGGTGCTGTGGACCCCGATGCGCTACTTCTATCCCGACGGGGGAGGCACGCACCAGATCCGCCTCTCCTTCAGCGTGCTCACCCCCGAACGGATCGAGGAGGGTCTCGCGCGCCTCGCCGCCCTCGTCCGCGACCGTACGGCCTGACCGTGCCGGACCGGTAACGGCCCGGCACACCGCGTGCACTGAACGGTTCACTCGGCTTGATGGCCGCCTTGCAGGAATCGGTAGACAAGGCGAAGGC
>NZ_JBEOWS010000021.1:0-53124 GCF_040296125.1 Streptomyces sp. NPDC002265
TGCCAGCCGTACAGGGGGCCGTCAGCCACTGGCCTGCTCGCGTGCTGCGGCTCGGCGCTTCGCTCGCTGCTCAGCAATGTCATCAACCGCGTCCCTCCGAGAGGGAGCGCCCTTCATCCGTATGTCACACGGCCCGACGGACCGCCCCTACTGCGCGCCGGGACGCACCAACCCGCTCTCGTACGCGTACACCGCAGCCTGCACCCGGTCACGCAGCCCCAGCTTCGTCAGCACATGACCGACATGCGTCTTGACCGTCGTCTCACTGACGAACAGATCCGCCGCGATCTCCGCGTTCGACAACCCCCGCGCCACCAGCTTCAGCACCTCGACCTCACGGTCCGTCAACGTGTGCAGCGTGTTCGGCACCGGCTCGTCCCCGGACGGCAGATGCGTGGCGTACTTGTCGAGCAGCCGCCGCGTGATGCTCGGCGCGAGCATCGCCTCACCACCGGCCACCACCCGGATCGCCTGCACCAACTCGTTCGCCGGCGCGTCCTTCAGCAGGAACCCGCTGGCCCCCGCCCGCAACGCCTCCACCACGTACTCGTCGAGATCGAACGTCGTCAGCACCAGCACCTTCGCCGGGCCGTCCCGCCCCGGACCCGTGATCTGCCGCGTCGCCTCCACACCGTCCATCCGCGGCATACGGATGTCCATCAACACCACATCAGGCTGCAGGGCCCGCACCTGATCGAGCGCCTGCAGACCGTCGCCCGCCTCGCCGACGACCGCGATGTCCACCTCCGCCTCCAGAATCATCCGGAAGCCCGTACGCAGCAGCGGCTGGTCGTCCACCAGCAGGACGCGGATGGCCACGTAGATCTCCTTCGCTAGTCCGGCCCCATTCTGCCCTGCTCCCGCTCCCCGGACGCCTCCGCCCTCACCGGCAGCGGATACGGCGGGGGAGTACCCCCGAACTCCGGACAGTGCGCCTGGTGATCGCACCAACCGCACAACTTCGTCGGCCGCGGCCGCCACTCACCCGTCTCCGTCGCCAGCCGGATCGCCTCCCACAGCGCCAGCAGCTTGCGCTCCACCCGCTCCAGATCCGCGGGCAGCGGATCGTAGGTCACCACATCACCGCTGCCGAGATACACCAGCTGCAACCGCCGCGGCAGCACCCCCTTCAGCCGCCACACCACCAGCGCGTAGAACTTCATCTGGAACAACGCACCCTCGGCATACTCCGGCCGCGGCGCCTTGCCCGTCTTGTAGTCCACGATGCGCACCTCGCCCGTCGGCGCCACATCGACCCGGTCGATGATCCCGCGCAGCGTCAGCCCCGACTCCAGCTCCGCCTCGACGAACAACTCCCGCTCGGCCGGCTCCAGCCGCGTCGGATCCTCCAGCGTGAACCAGCGCTCCACCAGCCGCTCCGCCTCACCCAGCCAGCGCGCCAGCCGCTCGCCCCCCGGATCGTCCGCGAACAGCTCCACCACCTCGGGACGGCTCTCCCGCAACCGCTCCCACTGACCCGGCACCAACGACCTCGCCCGCGGCGCCGTCCGCTCCACGGCCGGCGCGTCGAACAGCCGCTCAAGCACCGCATGCACCAGCGTGCCCCGCGTCGCCGCCTCGCTCGGCCGCTCCGGCAACCGGTCGATCACCCGGAACCGGTACAACAACGGACACTGCATGAAGTCACTCGCACGCGACGGAGACAACGACGCGGGCGGCCGCGCCCCCGGCACCGACGCCCCCACGACCACAGCCTGCGGGTCCTGCCCTGCCGTACCGCCGTCGTCCGGCCGTCCGGCACCCTGCGCACTCGTCTCCATGCCCACAGACCATACGGCCAGCCACCGACAACGACCCAGCCACCGACAACGACCCAGCCCCGCCGCGACCGCGGCAGGGGGCGACCGGGCAAACACAGGGGGTGCCGGGGCCGAACGCGTCACCACGGCCGCATACCATCGACCACAGACCTTCCGTCCGGCAGGCGCGGAAGACGCTTCGAACGAGGGGACATCGTGGACGAGAGCGGCGGGAGCGGGCGGCCGCGGCCGGGCAACGACGAACCGGCCGAGCGCCACCCGGGCCACCCGGCCCCGGCAGACGGTTCCGTACACCCGGACCCCACCCCACGCGACCGGACCGCCGGAGCAGAACCCACCGGCCCCGGCACCCACCCCACCCCGGACACCCCCGCGGACACCACCCCCACGGACACCGGCCCGACCACGCCCGACCCCGCCGCACCCGAAGCGCCCGCCCCCGCACCCGGCACGCCCACAGCCCCCACCGGCACCGGCCACGACACCCCGGACACCCCCGGCCGACGCACCCTCGCGCACTCACCCGCCGGCCACAACCGGCCGACCCGACGCGCCCCCGAACCCCGCGGCGGACTCCTCATGGGACGCCCCTTCGGCGTACCCGTCTACGTCGCACCCAGCTGGTTCCTCGTCGCCGCTCTGATCACCTGGGTCTTCGGCAACCAGCTCGACCGCGTCCTGCCCGACCTCGGCGCCGCCCGCTACCTGGTCTCCCTCTTCTTCGCCGTCGCCTTCTACGCCTCCGTACTCGTCCACGAACTCGCCCACACCGTCGCCGCCCTCCGCTTCAAACTCCCGGTCCGCCGCATCCAGCTCCAGTTCTTCGGCGGCGTCTCCGAGATCGAGAAGGAAGCCGAGACCCCCGGCCGCGAATTCGTCCTCGCCTTCGTCGGCCCCCTGCTCTCCCTGATCCTCGCCGGCCTCTTCTACCTCGCCATGCGACCCGTCGAACCCGGCACCGTCCCCGGCGTCCTGCTCGCCGGCCTGATGATCTCCAACCTCATCGTCGCCGCCTTCAACCTGCTCCCCGGCCTCCCCCTCGACGGCGGACGCATGCTCCGCGCCGTCGTCTGGAAAATCACCGGCCGCGCCATGAGCGGCACCGTCGCCGCCGCCTGGGTCGGCCGCGCCCTCGCCGTCTCCGTCCTCATCGGCCTGCCCCTGCTCACCCAGTCCGGCGCCCTCGGCTCCACCGCAGAGGACAGCGTCGGCATGGACACCGTCTTCGACGCCCTCCTCGCAGCCATCCTCGCCGCCATCATCTGGACCGGAGCCGGCAACAGCCTGCGCATGGCCCGCCTGCGCGAACACCTCCCCGAGCTGCGCGCCCGCAACCTCACCCGCCGCGCCGTCCCCGTCGAGACCACCACCCCCCTCTCCGAAGCCCTCCGCCGCGCCAACGCCGCCGGCGCCCGCGCCCTCGTCGTCGTCGACGCCCACGGCGAACCCCTCTCCCTCGTCCGCGAGGCCGCCATCGTCGGCGTACCCGAACACCGCCGCCCCTGGGTCGCCGTCAGCGGCCTCGCCCAGGACCTCACCGACGGCATGCGCGTCTCCGCCGAACTCTCCGGCGAGGAACTCCTCGACGTCCTGCGCGCCACCCCCGCCACCGAATACCTCGTCGTCGAGGACACCGGAGAGATCTACGGCGTCCTGTCCGCCGCCGACGTCGAGCGCGCCTTCGTCAAGGCCATGGCCCGCCCCAGCTGAGACCCGCCCCACAGCCCCGCCCTCACACCGCCCGCATGGTCGGCGGCCCCTCCCGGGACCGGTAGGCTGGTCACATGTCCGAACCGACCGGTGCCGCCCGCAGGCGCGGGCCCTTCAAGGTCGGGGACCAGGTTCAGCTGACCGACCCCAAGGGCCGCCACTACACGTTCACGCTCGAAGCCGGGAAGAACTTCCACACCCACAAGGGTTCCTTCCCGCACGACGAACTGATCGGCTCACCCGAGGGCAGCGTTGTCCGCACCACCGGTAACGTCGCCTACCTCGCGCTGCGCCCCCTGCTCCCCGACTACGTCCTGTCCATGCCCCGCGGCGCCGCCGTGGTCTACCCCAAGGACGCGGGGCAGATCCTCGCCTTCGCCGACATCTTCTCCGGCGCACGCGTCGTGGAAGCGGGCGTCGGCTCCGGCTCGCTCAGCAGCTTCCTGCTGCGCGCCATCGGCGACCAGGGCATGCTGCACTCCTACGAGCGCCGTGAGGACTTCGCCGACATCGCCCGGCAGAACGTCGAGCGCTACTTCGGCGGACCCCACCCCGCCTGGCAGCTCACCGTCGGCGACCTCCAGGACAACCTGAGCGACACCGACGTCGACCGCGTCATCCTCGACATGCTCGCCCCCTGGGAATGCCTCGAGGCCGTCTCCAAGGCCCTCGTCCCCGGCGGCATCCTGTGCTGCTACGTCGCCACCACCACCCAGCTCGCCCGGACCGTCGAGTCCATCCGCGAGATCGGCTGCTTCAACGAGCCGACCGCCTGGGAGACGATGATCCGCAACTGGCACATCGAGGGCCTCGCCGTCCGCCCGGACCACCGGATGATCGGCCACACCGGCTTCCTGCTCACCGCCCGCCGCCTCGCCGACGGCGTCGAGCCGCCCATGCGCCGCCGCCGCCCCGCCAAGGGCGCCTACGGCGAGGACTACGCCGGCCCCAACGCCGACGGAGGCGCCGCCGGCCGCTAGCCGACACCCCGAGGCGGCCCCCGCCGCCCCAACAACACCGCGCCGTGGCCGAGTTGCCCCACCCCACCCAGGAACTCGCCGACCGGGCATACGCGGTGGCCGCAGGCCCCCACCGGGCCCCACCCGCCCCCGGGGACCCCCCCGCCCCCCCCGGCCCCCCCCGCCCGTCCGGTCAGTCCTCCGTGCTCGTCTTCGAAGCCGTCGCCGTCTTCGCGGCGGCCGTCTTCTTCGTGGCGGTCGTCTTCTTCGTGGCGGTCGTCTTCTTCGCCGCCGTGGTCTTCTTGGCGGCCGTCTTCGTCGCGGCGGCCTTCTTGGCCGGGGCCTTCTTCGCGGGCGCCTTCTTGGCCGTCTTCTTGGCGGGACCCTTGGCGCGCTTCTCGGCAAGCAGTTCGAAGCCGCGCTCCGGGGTGATCTCCTCGACGCTGTCGCCGGAGCGCAGGGTCGCGTTGGTCTCGCCGTCGGTGACGTACGGCCCGAAGCGGCCGTCCTTGACCACGACCGGCTTCTCGCTGACCGGGTCCACGCCCAGCTCCTTCAGCGGCGGCTTGGCGGCCGCACGGCCACGCTGCTTGGGCTGGGCGTAGATCGCCAGCGCCTCGTCCAGCGTGATCGTGAAGAGCTGGTCCTCGGTCTGGAGCGACCGCGAGTCCGTGCCCTTCTTCAGGTACGGGCCGTAGCGGCCGTTCTGCGCGGTGATCTCCACGCCCTCCGCGTCGGTGCCGACGACGCGCGGGAGCGACATCAGCTGGAGCGCGTCCTGGAGGGTCACCGTGTCCAGCGACATCGACTTGAAGAGGGAGGCCGTGCGCGGCTTGACCGCGTTCTTGCCGGTCTTCGGGGTGCCCTCGGGGAGCACCTCGGTGACGTACGGCCCGTAGCGGCCGGCCCTGGCGATGATCTGGTGGCCCGTCTCCGGGTCGGCGCCCAGCTCGAAGTCGCCGCTCGGCTTGGCCAGCAGCTCCTCCGCGAAGTCGACGGAGAGCTCGTCCGGCGCCAGGTCGTCCGGCACGTCGGCGCGCTGGTGGCCCTCGGCGTCCTTCTCCCCGCGCTCGATGTACGGGCCGTAGCGGCCGACCCTGAGCACGATGTCGTTGCCCACGGGGAACGACGACACCTCGCGCGCGTCGATCGCGCCCAGGTCGGTCACCAGTTCCTTGAGACCGCCGAGGTGGTCGCCGTCGCCGTTGCCCGCGTCGGCCGCTCCGACCGCCTCGCCCTCGCCGAAGTAGAAACGCTTCAGCCACGGCACGGCCTGCGCCTCGCCGCGGGCGATGCGGTCGAGGTCGTCCTCCATCCGCGCGGTGAAGTCGTAGTCGACGAGCCGGCCGAAGTGCTTCTCCAGAAGGTTGACCACGGCGAAGGACAGGAAGGACGGCACGAGGGCCGTGCCCTTCTTGAAGACGTAGCCGCGGTCGAGGATGGTGCCGATGATCGACGCGTACGTCGACGGGCGGCCGATCTCGCGCTCTTCGAGCTCCTTGACCAGGCTGGCCTCGGTGTAGCGGGCCGGGGGCTTGGTGGCGTGCCCGTCGACCGTGATCTCCTCGGCCGTGAGCGCGTCGCCCTCGGCGACCTGCGGCAGCCGGCGCTCGCGGTCGTCGAGTTCGGCGTTCGGGTCGTCGGCGCCCTCGACGTACGCCTTCAGGAAGCCGTGGAAGGTGATCGTCTTGCCGGAGGCGCTGAACTCGACGTCCCGGCCGTCGGCGGCCGCGCCGGCGATCTTCACCGTGACGGAGTTGCCGACCGCGTCCTTCATCTGCGAGGCGACGGTCCGCTTCCAGATCAGCTCGTAGAGCTTGAACTGGTCGCCGGTCAGACCGGTCTCGGCGGGGGTGCGGAAACGATCACCCGAAGGGCGGATCGCCTCGTGCGCCTCCTGGGCGTTCTTGACCTTCCCGGCGTACGTCCGCGGCTGCGCCGGCAGATAGTCGGCGCCGTACAGCTGCGTGACCTGGGCGCGGGCGGCCGTGACCGCGGTGTCGCTCAGCGTCGTGGAGTCCGTACGCATGTACGTGATGTAGCCGTTCTCGTACAGCTTCTGCGCGACCTGCATGGTGGCCTTGGCGCCGAAGCCGAGCTTGCGGCTGGCCTCCTGCTGGAGCGTCGTCGTACGGAACGGGGCGTACGGCGAGCGGCGGTACGGCTTGGACTCGACCGACCGGACGGCGAACCGGGTGTTCTCCAGGGCGGCGGCCAGGGCGCGGGCGTTCGCCTCGTCGAGGTGGAGGATGTTCGCGCTCTTGAGCCGGCCCAGGGAGTCGAAGTCGCGGCCCTGCGCGACCCGCCTGCCGTCGACCGACTGGAGGCGGGCGACCAGGGAGGACGGGTCCGACGGGTCTCCCGCGCGGCCGGTCGCGAAGGTGCCCGTCAGGTCCCAGTACTCGGCGGAGCGGAACGCGATGCGCTCGCGCTCCCGCTCGACGACGAGCCGGGTGGCGACGGACTGGACACGGCCTGCCGACAGCCGCGGCATGACCTTCTTCCACAGGACCGGCGACACCTCGTAGCCGTAGAGGCGGTCGAGGATGCGGCGGGTCTCCTGGGCGTCGACCATGCGCTTGTTCAGATCGCGCGGGTTGGCCACGGCCTCGCGGATCGCGTCCTTGGTGATCTCGTGGAACACCATGCGCTTGACCGGGACCTTGGGCTTCAGCACTTCGAGGAGGTGCCACGCGATGGCTTCGCCCTCGCGGTCCTCATCGGTGGCCAGGAAGAGTTCGTCGGAGTCCTTCAGCAGGTCCTTGAGCTTCTTGACCTGGGCCTTCTTGTCAGCGTTGACCACGTAGATCGGCTGGAAGTCGTGTTCGACGTCCACCCCGAGGCGACGGACCTCGCCGGTGTACTTCTCGGGCACCTCCGCGGCGCCGTTGGGGAGGTCGCGGATGTGCCCGACGCTCGCTTCGACGACGTAGCCGGGGCCGAGATAGCCCTTGATCGTCTTCGCCTTGGCAGGCGACTCGACGATGACGAGTCGGCGGCCGCCCTGTGCGGTCTCGCTGGTCGGGGACAACTTCGCTCTTCTCTCCGGTCGACGCTGGGGCCTCCCCAGGCCTTCTTCCCGGGGTCGGGTCATGGTGACGCTGCGGAGTGTGACGGTACATCCCGTCCCCGTGTCAAACGGGAAAAGCCCGCAACGGCCACTCGAACGGTAACCCGACTACCGCCATTCCTGCCGCCCGGAGTGTCCACCAGCCCTTTCGGGTAGATCCGGAGTGTGACCTCCCAGTTACTGGCAGGAGGAGGCCGGGGCGGCTATCGGACGCGGGCGATACACCATGCGGCGAGGACCAGCGCGGCCACTCCGGCGAGAGCGGCGAGGGTCGCCGATGCGACCGGGTTCACACCGAGGGCGACGGGTTCGCGACGCCTGACGCGGGTCGCGGTCCACACCAGCAACCCGGTTCCGAACAGGGCGAACACCGCTCCGGTGAAGATCGCCGGCCCGCTCTCCATGGTCTGCCGCGCCCCTTTTCCGCGGCCTTCGACGGGCCGCTGCCAGGAGACTGCCACGCGTGGGCGGCGCGCAGAAGAACCCGGGGTGAACGCGGGGCCGACGCGGCCGTGATCCCGCCACCGCCTCGGGCCGTGCCGGACAGGGTTTCTTTCCGGTCGTCCTCGCGTCGGCTGCGCGGCCGGCTCGAACTTGTTTCCGTGGACCGCGACGCCGTGACCGACGACGCACGTGCGCGCAGGGATTCGCATCAGCCCGTGCGGGCGCTGCGTGGGCGCCGTGCGGGCGCTGCGTGGGCGCCGTGCGGGCGCTGCGTGGGCGCCGTGCGGGCGCTATGCGAGCGCTGCGTGGGCGCCGCCCGAAGCGTCCGGCGCCGGCGGCATGTTGGCTGGTTTCACGTCCCG
This sequence comes from Streptomyces sp. NPDC002265, assembly GCF_040296125.1. Classification (NCBI taxonomy): domain Bacteria; kingdom Bacillati; phylum Actinomycetota; class Actinomycetes; order Kitasatosporales; family Streptomycetaceae; genus Streptomyces; species Streptomyces sp. NPDC002265. Next base: position 8,327 of record NZ_JBEOWS010000021.1, read on the forward strand.
GAGCGGGACGCCGAGGCGGACGCCCGCGATACCGACGCGGACGCCCGGGATGCCGCGCGGCGGGAGCCGCACGGCACGGTCACGAGGTCAGCCGGTCACGGGGCCGCAGAGCCACCCGGGCGCCGGATCACCGCTCCGGTTCGAGGAAGCCCTGCTCCACCAGCAGGCGGATCTGGGCGGGGGTGCGGTCGCGCAGCAGCACCGGGTCCTCGCCGACGAGTTGGGCGATGGCGTCGAGGATGCGGCCCGCGCTCAGCGAGCCGTCGCACACGCCCGCGAAGCCCGCGCCGACCGTGTCCACCTTGGTGGCCCTGCGCATGCCCCGGTGCTGGCGCAGCACGACATGCTCCGGGTCCTCGGCGCCGGGCAGCCCGACCTGCTCCTGGACGATCTCGGCGGCGAGCCTGAAGTGACCGGCGAGCAGGGCGGCGTCGTCGTGCCCCCGCAGGTAGTCGAGGCGGTCGAAGTGCGCCCGGATCGTGTCGCCGAGCGGTTGTTCGACGGAGTGCGGCCACTCCTCCACGGTGACGGAGGGCTCGGCGGCCGTCCGGCGCAGGGTGATCCAGCCGAAGCCGACGGCCTTCACCTTGCGTGCCTCGAACTCGTCCAGCCATGCGTCGTAGCGCGCCTGGTACTCGACCGGGTCGCTGCGGTGGTCGCCCGCGTCCCTGAGCCACAGCTCGGCGTACTGCGTGACGTCCTGCACCTCGCGCTGCACGATCCAGGCGTCACAGCCGCGCGGGACCCACGCCCTGAGCCTGTCCTGCCAGTCCTCCCCCTCCACGTGCTGCCAGTTGGCGAGGAACTGCGCGAACCCGCCCTCGTTCAGCCGCTGTCCCGCCTGCTGAACGAGCGTGCGGCACAGATCGTCCCCGCCCATCCCGCCGTCGCGGTACGTCAGCCGGGCGCCCGGCGAGATCACGAACGGCGGGTTGGAGACGATCAGGTCGTACGTCTCGTCGTCCCGGACCGGGTCGAACAGCGAGCCCTCGCGCAGGTCGGCGGCCGGTGCGCCGGACAGCGCGAGCGTGAGGGCGGTGATGTGCAGGGCACGCGGGTTGAGGTCGGTCGCCGTCACCCGCGTGGCGTGCCGGGAGGCGTGCAGCGCCTGGATCCCGGAGCCCGTGCCGAGGTCGAGCGCGGAGCCGACGGGGGTACGGACGGTGATGCCTGCGAGGGTCGTGGACGCACCGCCGACACCGAGGACCACGGCGGTGTCCGCCTGCTGGCCCCGGCCGCCGATGCCGCCCGCGCCGCCGACCGCGCAGCCCAGGTCCGACACGATGAACCAGTCCTCGCCGTCGGGTCCGCCGAACGGCCGTACGTCCACGGCCGCGGCGACCTCGTCCCCGCCGGTGCGCACCAGCCAGCCGCTCTCCAGACACGCGTCCACGGGCAGCACACCCGCCACGCGCGCGTGCGGCACGGGCTGCTGGAGCAGGAACAGCCGGACGAGCGTCTCCAGCGGCGTGTCCCCACGGGTCGCCCGGAGCGCGGGGACGGTCTCGCTGCGCGCCAGCGCCGTGTACGCGGGGGCGCCGAGCAGTTCGAGCAGTCCGTCGGCGGTGAAGGAGGCACCGAGCAGGGCGTCGCGCAGACCGGCGACGACGTCGGGACGGTCGGCGGAGGGCAGGGGGATGAGGGTGGAGTCGGTGGAGTTGCTCACGTCCCCATTGTGTCCGCTCCGGATTGTGTCCGCTGCGGCCGACGGCATTGTGTCCGCTGCGGCCGACGGCGCGATCGCGCCCGCACCTCCGTCCCCCACCGTGCGTACTCCGGCGGAACGTGCACGGACCTGCCTGGAGGCCCCGGCACGCGCGCGTACCGGGGCCTCTGGGCGTATGGGGGGTCCGGGCCGGGTCAGCCCGCCGTCGCCGCCGCGGACGAGGACGCGGCGGACTTGCAGCTCGCCTGCTCGGCCATCGCCTTGCCGACGTCGCCCGCTTCCAGCTCCTTGAGGGCGCCGTTGCCGTTCTTGCTCAGCTTGTCGAGCTCGGTGGCGACGTCCTTCAGGCCGTCGGCGAACTTGGCCTGGTCCTTGGTGTCGAGGGCGTCGACCTGCTTCTTCAGGGAGGCGTACGACGCCGAGATGTCGTTGAGCTCCTTGACCGCGCCCTGCTGCTTCTGCTCGGCGTTCTTGGCGTCCCCGCTGTCCGGGGCTCCCGCCTGGTCGACGGCGGCGCCGATCGCCTTGTAGGCGTCCGACATGTCCTGGAACGCCTGGGAGTCGGTCTTCTGGACGTCCTCCGGCGCGCTGTTGTCCGAGGTCTGCTTCTGGATGGCGGCGTTGGCGGCCGCGATCTTCTTGGCCTGGGGCTGGACGGAGTCGCAGACCTGCTTGGCCCAGGCGCTCAGCTTCGCGCTGCTGCCGTCGTCGCTGCTGCCGCATCCCGACAGCGCCATTGCCAGTACCGCACCGCCGGACAGCGCGGCCGCGAGCTTCTTGTTCACCGGATTGGTCCCTTCCATGGCTCTCGGCCCCGGAACATACACGCCGCGCGGACGACGGACCCGAGACGAATGCCCTTTATGGGCACTGATGTAGCCATTTGCACCAAGTGAGAGAAGGCTCACGAGCAGGGGCGCGAACACACAAGAGGGCGGGGGCGGGGGGGCGGGCAGCCCCCCCCCCCCCCCCCCCAGCGCCCGCCACCGCCCGCCCGTGAGCCAGGCCTCGCCCGGACCGCCTACGAAACCACCGCAGGATCCGCCGACTTGGAGGCCCGCTCGGCGTTCTCCTCGTCACCCACGGCGATTCCGCGCCGCTTGGAGATGTACACCGAGACCACGATGACCAGGAGCGAGAGGACCGCGATCATGATCCGCACGCCGATGCTCTTGTCCTGACCGTAGGAGAACTTGATGACGGCCGGCGCGATCAGCAGCGCCACCAGGTTCATCACCTTCAGCAGCGGGTTGATCGCGGGGCCGGCGGTGTCCTTGAAGGGGTCGCCGACCGTGTCGCCGATCACCGTGGCCGCGTGGGCCTCGCTGCCCTTGCCGCCGTGATGGCCGTCCTCCACGAGCTTCTTGGCGTTGTCCCAGGCACCGCCGGAGTTGGCGAGGAACACCGCCATCAGCGTCCCCGCCCCGATCGCGCCCGCGAGGTACGCGCCGAGCGGGCCGATGCCGAGCGTGAAACCGATGAAGATCGGTGCCATGACGGCCAGCAGTCCGGGCGTGGCGAGTTCGCGCAGGGCGTCCTTGGTGCAGATGTCGACGACCTTCCCGTACTCCGGGGTCTCGGTGTAGTCCATGATCCCGGGCTTCTCACGGAACTGCCGCCGCACCTCGTACACCACCGAACCGGCCGACCGGGACACCGCGTTGATCGCCAGTCCCGAGAACAGGAACACGACCGCCGCGCCGGCGATGAGGCCGACGAGGTTGTTCGGCTGCGAGATGTCCATCATCAGGCTCATCGGCGCGCCCGCTCCGGTGAGTTTCTCGCCGACGTCCTGCGCTCCGGTGGTGATCGCGTCACGGTACGACCCGAAGAGCGCCGACGCCGCCAGCACCGCGGTGGCGATGGCGATGCCCTTGGTGATGGCCTTGGTGGTGTTGCCGACCGCGTCCAGGTTGGTGAGCACCTGGGCGCCCGCCCCCTGGACGTCGCCCGACATCTCGGCGATGCCCTGGGCGTTGTCGGAGACCGGGCCGAAGGTGTCCATCGCGACGATCACACCGACCGTGGTGAGCAGGCCGGTGCCGGCCAGCGCCACCGCGAACAGCGCCAGCATGATCGACGTACCGCCGAGCAGGAAGGCCCCGTACACACCGAGGCCGATCAGCAGAGCGGTGTAGACGGCCGACTCCAGGCCGACGGAGATACCGGCGAGGACGACGGTGGCCGGGCCGGTCAGAGAGGTCTTGCCGATGTCCCTGACCGGGCGGCGGCTGGTTTCGGTGAAGTAGCCGGTCAGTTGCTGGATGACGGCGGCGAGCACGATGCCGATCGCCACCGCGACGAGGGCGAGGATGCGCGGATCGCCGCTCTTGCCCTTGATCGCCGCGTCGGTGACACCGTCGAGACCCGCGTACGACGACGGCAGGTAGACGAAGACCGCCAGCGCGACCAGTACGACCGAGATCACCGCGGAGATGAAGAAGCCCCGGTTGATCGCGGACATGCCACTGCGGTCGGTGCGGCGCGGGGACACGGCGAAGATGCCGATCATCGCGGTGACGACGCCGATCGCCGGCACGAGCAGCGGGAAGGCGAGACCGAAGTCGCCGAAGGCCGCCTTGCCGAGGATCAGCGCGGCGACCAGGGTCACCGCGTAGGACTCGAACAGGTCGGCCGCCATGCCCGCGCAGTCGCCGACGTTGTCGCCCACGTTGTCGGCGATGGTCGCGGCATTGCGCGGGTCGTCCTCCGGGATGCCCTGCTCGACCTTGCCGACCAGGTCGGCGCCGACGTCGGCCGCCTTGGTGAAGATGCCGCCGCCGACTCGCATGAACATGGCGATCAGGGCGGCGCCGAGGCCGAATCCCTCGAGCACCTTCGGGGCGTCGGCCGCGTACACCAGCACCACGCAGGAGGCGCCCAGCAGACCGAGCCCCACCGTGAACATGCCGACGACGCCGCCCGTACGGAAAGCGATCTTCATTGCCTTGTGCGAGACGGTGGTGAGGTCCTTTTCCGGCTCACCCTCCGTCGGGGTCGCTTCCCTGGCCGCCGCGGCGACACGCACATTGCTGCGCACGGCGAGCCACATGCCGATATAGCCGGTGGCCGCCGAGAAGCCGGCGCCGATCAGGAAGAAGATCGACCGGCCGGCCCGCTGATTCCAGTCGTCCGCGGGCAGCAGCATGAGCAGGAAGAAGACGACCACGGCGAATACGCCGAGTGTGCGCAACTGCCGGGCCAGATAGGCGTTGGCACCTTCCTGGACCGCTGCCGCGATCTTCTTCATGCTGTCGGTGCCCTCGCCCGCGGCGAGCACCTGGCGCACCAGGACGCCCGCGACCACGAGGGCGGCCAGCGCCACGACACCGATGACCATCACCAGGACGCGGTTGTCGTCGGTCAGAACTGCGGCTGCGAAGGTTGTGGGGTGATCGAACTGCTGAGGGGTAGAAAGCCCCGCCATTCGTCCTCCTTGACGCTTGGGCTGAGCTCAAGATGTGGACGGATTCTAGGTACCGGAACCTGATCAAAACAGGGCGCGGTAAACGGAATTAGCCTTCACTTGCTCTACAGCAAATGATCGAGGTCACGCCATCGAACCCGAAAGAGGTAATGCCCTAAAAGCATTGACGCCCGCACGGGCGCTTGATCAAATGATCGCCCGATTGATCGTGAATTTCTTCACGCATTCCTGCAAACGGGTGAGGAAAACACGAAGGGCCCTGCTCAGCAGGGCCCGAACGGGGGTGATGCGGTGAAGCGCGGAGCCGGCGTCAGGCCGACGCGGCGGCCGGCGGGGTGGTCGGCCAGGTCATACGGATGCGTCCGCCGTTCTGTCCGGCGGTCACCTCCACGTCGTCGACGAGTCCGCTGATGACCGCGAGACCCATCTCGTCCTCCTCGGCCTCGATGTCCGGATCCTCGACCACGTCGCCGACCGGGCCCTCCCGGGGGGCGTGCGGCGCCTCGTCCCCGACCTCGATGGAGAACTGCTTCTCCTCCTCGATCAGCAGGACCTGGATCGGCGCGGTGATGGCGCCGTTCTGGTGCAGTCCGACGGCACGGGAGCACGCCTCGCCGACGGCGAGCCGCACCTCGTCGAGGACGGCCTCGTCCACCCCGGCCCTGCGCGCCACCGCCGCCGCCACGAGTCGGGCGGTCCTGACGTGCTCGGGCAGCGCGCTGAAGCGGAGTTCAACGGTGGCCATGCATCCCCCTCGGAACTACGGGCGTGCGCGTGCGGTCGGGGGCCCGGGCCGCCGAAAGCCCGGTCCCCCTGCTGTGCAACTCGACCCCCCGGGCACACGGCCCGGACGGTGATCAGTCGGTGGCCGCCACCGCTTCGTCGACCGAGGTGTGGATGGGGAACACCTTGGTGAGACCGGTGATACGGAAGATCTTCAGAATGCGCTCCTGGTTGCAGACCAGGCGCAGCGAGCCCTCGTGGGCACGCACCCGCTTCAAGCCGCCGACCAGCACGCCGAGCCCGGTGGAGTCGAGGAAGTCCACGCCCTCCATGTCGACGACGAGGTGGAAATTGCCGTCGTTCACCAGCTCGACCAACTGCTCGCGCAACTTGGGCGCGGTATATACGTCGATTTCGCCACCGACCTCGACGACCGTACGATCGCCGACGGTACGGGTCGACAGGGACAGGTCCACGGATCCTCCAGCACCTTGCTATCGAGCGGTCGCCCCATGGGACACCTCGGCAGAGCCCCCAGGACGGTTCGCCAGCCGCGATGGCATTCAATCACTTACCGGCAGGCGTGCACGACGCCTTGGCTCCATTGTCCGTCACGCCAGTGACACACTCGGTGCCGATGGCCGAGAATCTCCGATCCGATCGACCCCCGACGGGACCCGAGTCCCGCCCCGCGCCGAGCACGGTCCTGAACCGGCTCGCCTCGGGGCCGAGCCGGGCTTCGCGCATCACTCATACGGAGCACTTGCCCCCGCGTGCGGGTCGCCATGCCGTCTGGCCTCACCGGATTCGCTCCGAGGTCGTCGCGGCCGTCCGGTCCGCAGGCATCGAACACCCCTGGGCCCACCAGGCGGAGGCCGCCGAGCACGCCCTGGACGGCGAGTCGGTGGTCGTCGCCACCGGCACCGCGTCCGGCAAGTCCCTCGCCTACCTCGTCCCGGTCCTGTCCGCGCTCCTCGACGGCTCCGAGGCCCCGAACGGCCGCGGCGCCACCGCCCTGTACCTGGCCCCCACGAAGGCCCTGGCGGCCGACCAGTGCCGTGCGGTGAAGGAACTCGCACGGCCCCTGGGCAAGGCCGTGCGCCCGGCCGTGTACGACGGCGACACGCCGTTCGAGGAACGCGAGTGGGTCCGCCAGTACGCCAACTACGTCCTCACCAACCCGGACATGCTCCACCGCGGGATATTGCCGTCCCACCCGCGCTGGTCCTCCTTCCTGAAGTCGCTCAAGTACGTCGTCATCGACGAGTGCCACACCTACCGGGGCGTCTTCGGCTCCCATGTCGCCCAGGTGCTGCGCCGCCTGCGCCGCCTGTGCGCCCGCTACGGAGCCTCCCCGGTCTTCCTGCTGGCCTCGGCCACCGCCGCCGAACCGGCCGTGGCCGCCCGCCGGCTGACCGGCCTGCCGGTCGTCGAGGTCGCCGACGACGCCTCACCACGCGGGGAACTGGTGTTCGCCCTCTGGGAGCCCCCGCTCACCGAGATGCAGGGCGAGAAGGGCGCTCCGGTGCGCCGGACGGCCACCGCCGAGACGGCCGACCTGCTGACCGACCTCGCCGTGCAGGGCGTACGCACGGTCGCCTTCGTACGCTCCCGGCGCGGCGCCGAGCTCATCGCCGTCATCGCCCAGGAGCGCCTCGCCGAGGTGGATCGTTCGCTGGCCCGGCGTGTCGCGGCCTATCGCGGCGGCTACCTCCCCGAGGAACGCCGCGCCCTGGAACGCGCCCTGCACTCCGGCGAGCTCCTCGGCCTCGCCGCCACGACCGCGCTGGAGCTCGGCGTGGACGTGTCGGGCCTGGACGCCGTGCTCATCGCCGGATATCCGGGCACCCGCGCGTCGCTGTGGCAGCAGGCGGGCCGGGCCGGCCGCTCCGGGCAGGGGGCCCTCGCCGTCCTGGTGGCCCGCGACGATCCGCTGGACACCTTCCTCGTCCATCATCCGGAGGCCCTGTTCGACCGGCCGGTGGAATCCACGGTCCTCGACCCCGACAATCCGTACGTCCTCGCCCCGCACCTGTGCGCGGCCGCCGCGGAGCTGCCGCTGGTCGAGGAGGACCTGACCCTGTTCGGCCCGGCGGCCGCGGAACTGCTGCCGCAGCTGGAGGCCGCGAAGCTGCTGCGCCGCCGGACGAAGGCCTGGCACTGGACCCGCCGGGAGCGGGCCGCCGATCTGACCGACATCCGCGGCGAGGGCGGACGGCCGGTGCAGATCGTCGAGGAGGGAACGGGACGGCTGCTGGGCACGGTCGACGAGAGCGCCTCCCACACCGCCGTCCACGAGGGCGCGGTCCACCTCCACCAGGGGCGTACGTACCTCGTCCGCTCCCTCGACCTGGAGGACTCGGTCGCCCTGGTCGAGGAGGCCGCCCCGCCGTACTCGACGGTCGCCCGCGACACGACGTCGATCTCCGTCCTGGAGACCGACACCGAGATCCCCTGGGGCGCCGGCCGCCTGTGCTACGGCTCCGTGGAGGTCACCAACCAGGTCGTCTCCTTCCTGCGCAGACGTGTCATCACCGGCGAGGTGCTGGGCGAGACTAAGCTCGACCTTCCCCCTCGCACGCTGCGGACCCGGGCCGTGTGGTGGACGGTCACCGAGGACCAGCTGGACGAGGCCCGGATCAACCCGGAGATCCTGGGCGGCGCCCTGCACGCCGCGGAGCACGCCTCGATCGGGATGCTGCCCCTCTTCGCGACCTGCGACCGCTGGGACATCGGCGGCGTGTCCGTACCCCTGCACCCCGACACCCTCCTGCCGACGGTCTTCGTCTACGACGGCCACCCCGGCGGCGCGGGCTTCGCGGAGCGCGCCTTCCACACCGCCCGCGCCTGGCTCACCGCCACCCGTCAGGCCATCGCCTCCTGCGAGTGCGAGGCCGGCTGCCCGTCCTGCATCCAGTCGCCCAAGTGCGGCAACGGGAACGATCCCCTGCACAAGCGGGGTGCCGTACGCCTGCTCACGGTTCTGCTGCGGGGAGCTCCGCAGGAGGAGCCGCGGGACGAGCCGCGGAAAGAGCCGCAGGGCGAGTCGCGGGGGGAGGGGCAGGATCGGGGAGCACCGGAGCCGGGACAGGTCCCGGGACCGGCCGGGGAGCCGGGGCAGGATCCGAGGTCGGCGCGGGAGCAGGGACGGGACCCGCGGTCGGGCCGGGAGCAGGAGCGGGAGTAGCGGCGGGTCCCGGGATCGGTCTGAGAGCAGGGGCGGGTCCCGGGATCGGCGCGGGCCCGGGAAACGGCGCGGGGGGAGTCCGCGGGACCTGTTCCGCCGGGCCCGCCCGGGCCCTGACCTCGGCCTCGAACGGCCCCCGCCCCGAGGCCGCGGACACGTCGGAGACCGCGCCCAGCACGGCGCACCGCACCAGCCGGGTGCCCTGGGCCCGAGCCACCCGCTCCGCTCGCGCACAGGCCGCCGCGCCGCCCTCCGCCGCGTGATCGGCCGCCGCCAGCGCCGCGAGGTCGGCGCCGCCGGCCGCCCGGTGCCGGGTCACGACGGCCTGGCCGAGCGCCAGCACCGCCCCGAACACGACGCACAGCACGGCGATCGCTCCGACACTCCAGACGGTGGCGGAGCCGCGGTCGCTCCGGACGGTGGCGGAGCCGCGATCGCTCCAGACGGTGGCGGAGCCGCGGTCCGAGCGCGGTCCGCCGCCAGACCCGGCGCCCTCCGACGGGACCGCCCGGGCCGCCTGGGCCGCCCGGAGCTCCCGACTCCCCGTCACGGGTCCGCCTCCCCCGGCTCCACCGTCTCCTCGGCCCATGCCACGGCCTCCTCCCGTACCTCGAACGGCAGCCCGTGCAGCGCCGGGGGTCTGGCCACGACCACCACGCGGACCTGGTCGCCCGAACGGCCCACCGAGACCTCCGCACCGCTCGGCGCCGCCGCCCGGGTGACCGCCAGCACCAGGTCGGCCGAATCCTGCCGGGCCGCCGCCCGCGCCCCCGTCCGCGCCGCGTCCACGCACTGGATCCGTACGGCCGCCACGAGCAGCGCCCACACCAGCGCCAGCGCGAACAGCACCAGCACGGGCAGCACCACTGCCGACTCGGCCGTCACGAACCCCCGGTCCGCGCCTCGCTCACACCGACGCACTGAGCGCTCGCTTCACGATGGCCTCCAGCTCCGCGCTGACCGCACCGCTCGTCACCACCTTGTAGAGGAGCACGGCGAACGCCACCGCCGCGACGATCCCCATCGCGTACTCGGACGTGACCATCCCCGCGTCCTTGCGCACCGCACGTGCCCTGCGCTCCAGGGCGCGCAGCCGCACCCGTACCGTCTTGTACATCTCAGCCCCCGTAAGGTCCGCTTCCGTCGATCTCTCTGGTCCTCGGCGGCCGGCCGTGTGTCCAGCCGCCGCTTCCGGTCGTGCGCCCTCAGGCCCGCCGTCCTGTCATCCGCCACCCCCTCCCATCACTTCGCCCGCCAGCCCGATCACCACGGGCACCACGCCGACGGCGATGAACGCTGGCAGGAAGCACAGCCCCACCGGCACGGTGACCATCACCGCCGCCCGTCTGGTCCGTACCGCCGCGTCGCGCGCCCGCTCCGCGCGGGCGTCCGCGGCGAACCGTGCGACGGGACCTGCCGCGGGGAGCCCGGAGTCACCGGCCCGTTCCAGCAGCCGCGCCAGTGCCTCGGCGCCCGGGATCGAGGCCAGCCGCCGCCAGGCCTCGCCCGGTTCGCCCCCGAGCCGCACCTCCGCCGCGCCGCGCGCCAGCGCCGTGCCGACCGGACCGCCGAGCGCCTCGCCGGTCGCCTGGGCGGCGATCACCGGACCGGCTCCGGCCTCGACACAGGCACCCAGCAGTTCCGCGGCGAGCGGGAGCTGCCGGGCGGCCTCCCCCACGTCGACGTCCGCCGCGCGGCCCGTGGACGCCTGCGCCTGCCGCAGACGCCACCGCCGCAGCGCGGCCGCCATGAGCACGCCGACCACCACGCCGGTGAAGCCGCCGACCACCACCCACCCGGCAGCCACAGCTCCCGCCCAGGGCAGCCGGCGCCGTACGGCCTCACCGATCTGCGGGCGGGCACCCGCCGATCCCGTTTCCCGGGCGAGCAGTTCGGCGATCCGCCGCCGTGCCCTGCGCCGCCGCCGCACCGCCGCCGCCCAGGCCCCCAGCCCACCGAGGGCGAGCGCCGCCCCCAAGGTCACCCCCAGCCTGTGGAAAACCTCCGCGCTGACGCTCATGCGACCTCCGCCCCTCGTACGATCCGCAGCGCCCACCACATCCCGACGCCCTCGAGGAGACCGCCGGCCAGCAGACAGCCCAGGCCGGCTCCGGTGTGCAGGAGGACGTGCAGCGGGTCGGCACCCAGGGCACCGCCGAGGAGCAGCCCCAGGACGGGCAGACCGGCGAGCATCACCGCCGTGGAGCGGGCACCGGCCAGCTGGGCACGGAGGTCGGCGCGCTGGTCCCGTTCGGCGCGCAGCGCCCGCTCGATCCGGTCGAGTCCGACCGCGAGGCCCGCGCCCCGGTCGACGGCGACCCGCCAGCACGCCGCGAGGCCCAGCAGCCCCTCGGCCCCCGGTTGCCGCGCCGCGGCCGCGAGCACCGTGGGGACGTCCCCGCCGAACCTCGCCGCCGCCAGCACCGCCGCCTGCGCGTCGCCGAGCCCCTCGGAGTCGCGGGCGGCGCGCAGCAGCGCCTCACCCGGCTGCCGCCCGGCACGCACCTCTCCGGCGAGCGTCCCGCACAGAGCGATGACCGCGTCCTCCCGGTGCTCCCGCTCCTTCCTGGCCCGCCCGGCCAGCCGGGCCCGGCGCGCCAGCGGCACCCCGGCCGCCCCCGCCGCGACCGGCAGCACCGAGGCCCCCAGCACCGCCAGCACCAGCCCGGCGGCCAGCGACCACCACTCGGCCCGCCAGCGCCCACGGATCAGCAGCAGCACGCAGGTCAGATGCCGCCGCACGGGCGGCCCGGTGGCGACCGCCCCGCCCCCCGCGAGCAGCAGCTGCGCCCGGCGGGCCGCGGAGTGCCGACCGCCCGTCCACCACAGGGCCGCTCCCGCACACGCCACGGTCGCGCCCGTCACCGACTCGCTCCATGAGATCCCGCCCGTTGCGCTCACGTCTCCCGCCGTCCCTTCTCCTCATCCGGCACCTCCACCCGTAAAGACCGACCGTCCGCCGGCCGGAACCGCCCGTCCCTCGCAGTCCCGACGGCCCGTCACCCCGAACCTCTCCACCCGGACCGCTCCACCCGGACCACCACCGCGCCCGGCCCACGGCCGCCCCGGCCCCCGACCTCGTCGTCCGCCCCGAACCGGTCACGTGAACCCGTCAGAACCCACGCCCACACCCGTCGTCCCGTCCGCACTCGCCCTCCTGTCCTCTCCCGCCGGTCCGTCCGCTCCCGCCGCCCGGGCCGTGAAGCAGTTCCCGCAGCCGCTCCCACCCCTGTTCGCGGGCGAACTCCTGCGTGCCCCAGCGCAGTGCCGGCACCGTCCGCACCAGCCCGGTCGCGTCCCGCTCCAGCACGTGGACCTCGGCGATCCGCCGCCGGCCCGCCCGGTCGCGCGCGAGATGCAGAACCACCGACAGCGCCGCCGCGACCTGGCTGTGCAGCGCGGCCCGGTCTAGCCCGGCCGCCGTGCCGAGCGCCTCCAGCCGGGCCGGCACGTCGGCGGCCGCGTTGGCATGGACCGTTCCGCACCCGCCCTGGTGGCCGGTGTTCAACGCGGCCAGCAGATGGACCACCTCGGGACCGCGCACCTCGCCGACGACCAGGCGGTCCGGGCGCATGCGCAGCGCCTGCCGCACCAGGTCCTCCAGGGTCACCAGGCCTGCGCCCTCCTGGTTGGCGGGTCTCGCCTCCAGGCGTACGACGTGCGGATGGTCCGGCCGCAGCTCCGCGGAGTCCTCCGCGAGCACGATCCGCTCCCCCGGGCCGACCAGCCCGAGCAGCGCGCTCAGCAGGGTCGTCTTGCCGCTGCCGGTGCCGCCGCTGATCACGAAGGACAGCCGGGCTCTCAGCAGCGCCCGCAGCACCCGGTCCCCGCCCGGCGGCACCGTGCCCGCCGCGACCAACTCGTCGAGGGTGAAGGCGCGGGGTCGTACCACCCGCAGGGAGAGGCAGGTGCAGCCGACGGCGACCGGCGGCAGCACCGCGTGCAGCCGGGTGCCGTCCGGCAGCCGGGCGTCGGCCCAGGGCCGCGCGTCGTCGAGCCGGCGTCCGGCCACCGCGGCCAGCCGTTGCGCGAGGCGTCGTACGGCCGCCGCGTCCGGGAAGGAGACCGCGGTCAGCTCCAGCCCGCCGCCCCGGTCCACCCAGACCCGGTCCGGAGCCGAGACCAGCACGTCGGTCACCGTGGGATCGCCGAGCAGCGTCTCCAGCGGCCCGCTGCCGACCAGTTCGCGGCGCAGCTGCTCGGCGGCGCCGAGCACTTCGGCGTCCCCGAGGACCCGTCCCTGTTCGCGCAGGGCCTGCGCCACGCGCGCGGGGGTCGGTTCGGCCCCGCTCTCGGCCAGCCATCGCCGTACGCCGTCCAGAAGGGCCGAGCCGGTGGCCCGCTCGGTTCCGGGGAGGGCGCTCATGGGCCGGCCGTCTCGACCAGGGCCCGTGCCCAGAACTCCTTGCAGAACCGCGCGAGCGGTCCCCGCGCGGCCGCTCCCGGTGGCGCCTTGCCCCCGTTCGGCCGCAGCAGTGCGGACTCCGCGGGCACCTCGCCGACCAGGGGCAGGCCGAGCAGCCGCGCCACCTCGCGGTCGTCGAGTCCGGGCGAGTACGGCCCGCGTACCGCCACCCGCAGGTCGCGCAGGACCATGCCGACGGCCGACGCCACCCGTCCCGCCGCCGCCACGGCGCGCAGCTCGGCGGGGACCACGAGCAGTCCGAGATCGAGCTGGGCGAGCGCCTCGGCCACACCGTCGTCGATGCGGCGCGGCAGGTCCACGACCACGGTGCCGCCCCGGCGCCGGGCCGCCGCGAGCACCGCCCGCACGGCCTGGGGCGGGATGGCGACGCAGTCGCCGCGGTCCCAGCTGAGCACCCGCAAGGCGTGCAGGCGCGGCAGGGACTCCTCCAGGGCGCCGCCGCCGACGCGTCCGCGCGAGGCGGCGAAGGCGGGCCAGCGCAGTCCCTCGGCCGTCTCGCCGCCGAGGAGTACGTCGAGTCCGCCGCCCAGCGGATCGGCGTCCACGAGCAGGGTGCGCAGCCCCTCGCGTGCGGAGGTGACAGCGAGGGCGCACGCGAGCGTGGAGGCTCCGGCGCCGCCGCGGCCGCCGATCACGCCCACGGTGAGCGCGGGCCGGCCGACGCCCTCGGCGACGTCGGCGATGCGGTCGACCAGCCACTGCTCCCCGTCCGGCAGCATCAGGACGTGGTCGGCGCCGATCTCGACCGCACGCCGCCACACCCCCGGGTCGTCCTGGTCCCGTCCTACGAGCACCACTCCGCGCCTGCGGGCGGCCCCACGCACCCGCCGGGCGGCGTCGTCGCCGACCAGGACGAGCGGTGCGGCCTCCCAGCTTCCCCGCGGTCTCGGCACCCCGTGGTGGACCTCGGGGGTGGCGCCGGCCGCCGCGCACAGGCGCAGCAGGTCGTCCAGGAGTTCCGCGTCCTCCGTGACGATCAACGGCTTGCCCGGCCGGCCTCCGGTGGTCGGCGGCGGGTCGTGTGTGACGGTTCCGGCCACGGTTTCCATCCCCCTTCGCTGCTTCTCGCGCAGCCTCCGTGGCCCCGCGATTCCCGTACGTGTGAAGACCCGGCGTCCGGCCGCCCTATGAACGGCCGCCGGAAACCGGCCAAACGCGCCCGGCAATCGGAACCGGCCATGGAACTCGCCGTGGGCCGGACGCGTTGGAATCACGGTGCAGCGATCCCGGAAATCTTGTGGATCTTGGTCGAAAACTGTGGACAACTCGCCTGTTGTGAATATCGCCGTCACTCATACCGGCGGCCCGCGGGGGCCTGTGGGCGACTTCCGCAGAGCAGCGTTTCAACTACGCACAGTGACCGATCGCGGGTTCACGAAGAGGGCGGCTCCGGCCGCCTCGAAGCGGCTCCGCGGCCGCGCAGGAGAGGGGAAAACCCGTCCGGACATGCGACGACCCCCGCCGGGGGGGAGAGCGGGGGTCGTCTCCACGGCCGACTCGGGGGGGGAGGAGTCGGACCGGGTTAGCACGGTCGCGAACGATCCGTGACTTCCATGGTGTACCCGAGAGCCCTCTCAGGCAAACCCACGCGCCCACCTTACGCCGAATGGGCTGCGCCTATGCTCGGGGCGTGGAAAACCACTCCTTGCCTCGCACAGCTGCCTTCTTTGACCTGGACAAGACGGTCATTGCGAAGTCGAGCACACTCACCTTCAGCAAGTCCTTCTACCAAGGCGGACTGATCAACCGCAGGGCCGCCTTGCGGACCGCATACGCCCAGTTCGTCTTCATGCTGGGCGGCATGGACCACGACCAGATGGAACGCATGCGTGCGTACCTGTCCGCGATGTGCCGCGGCTGGAACGTCCAACAGGTGAAGGAACTCGTCGCCGAGACCCTTCACGATCTGATCGACCCGATCATCTACGACGAGGCCGCCTCCCTCATCGAGATGCACCACACCGCCGGACGCGACGTCGTGATCGTGTCCACGTCGGGCGCCGAAGTGGTCGAGCCCATCGGCGAGCTGCTCGGCGCGGACCGCGTGGTGGCCACCCGGATGGTCGTGGGCGACGACGGCTGCTTCACCGGAGAGGTGGAGTACTACGCCTACGGCCCGACGAAGGCCGAGGCGGTCAAGGAACTGGCCGAGTCCGAGGGCTACGACCTCGCCCGCTGCTACGCCTACAGCGACTCGGCGACCGACCTGCCGATGCTCCGCTCCGTCGGCCATCCGCACGCCGTGAACCCGGACCGCGCGCTGCGCCGCGAGGCGGTCGCACAGGGCTGGCCGGTCCTCGACTTCCACCGGCCGGTGCGGTTGAAGCAGCGCATTCCGGGGCTCGCCGTACCGACCCGGCCCGTCCTCGTCGCGGCCGCGGCGATAGGAGCCGCGGCGGCCACGGCGGGGCTGGTCTGGTACGCGAGCCGGCGGCGAGCGGCCATAGTCTGACCTGCGACTTCACACCGATACGGCACGCTTTGCCGGAGAGGTGACCGATTAGCACGTCTTTGGTACTGAAAGTAAAGAAGTGCGGTCAGGGGTTCCACTTCCTCCGGACGTGCAGTACAAAGGATTCAGTGGCCCGCGAGACCGAAGGACATCCGAGAGGATCACCTTTTAAACGCATTTGGCCCCACGGACCCCGCATGAACACTGGGCACCCACGCGACGTCGACCCGTCGATTACGGGCCAGCCGCACCAGGCACGGGCAAAGCCCCCGGCCTGATGGGTATATATCGAGGACGCTTGGTAACCGGGTGAACATGCCAGCGGCGGTACGGACATCCGTACCGCCGCAACCCTGCGAGGCCCCTTCGGGGGCCTCTTCTCATGCCGCCCCGCGCTGCAGCGCCTCGCACACCGCCGTCGACTCGCGGGCCCCCAGCCCGACCGCCCTGCCACAGTGGGCGATCCAGGCCGCCACACCCTCCGGGGTGCCCGACACATAGCCGTCCAGGGCCGCGAGGTAGGCCGCCCGGCCCAGCTCGGCGTGGCCCACCTCGGCGGGGCAGACCGACTTGGGGTCGAGGCCGCTGCCGACCAGCACGATGCGCTCGGCGCTGCGCGCCACCAGACCGTTGTGCGAGGTGAAGGGGCGCAGCGCGAGGATCTCGCCGTGGACCACGGCCGCCGTCACCAGCGCCGGCGCGGAACCGCCCGCGATGATCAGCTCGGACAGGCCCTCCAGCCGGCCGGACACCTCCGCCGCGCTCGGCAGCGGCAGCCCGATCAGCGGCTCGTCGACCTCCTCGCCCGCCTGCCGCGGCCGCCCGACCTCGTCCCCCTGGCTCGCGGCGGCGACCAGATGCAGCCGGGCCAGCACCCTGAGCGGCGACTGCCGCCAGATGGACAGCAGCTGGCCCGCCTCGGCGGTCAGCCGCAGCGCCGCGCCCATGACGCGCGCCTCGTCGTCGCCGCTGAAGTCGGTACGCCGGCGCACCTCCTCGAGCGCCCAGTCCGCGCCGGACAGGGCCCCGGAGCCGCGGGCGCCCCGCAGTGCCGCCTCGGAGGTGATCTCGTTGCTGCGGCGCCGCATGACCCGGTGCCCGTAGACCCGGTCCACGGCCTTGCGCACGGACTCCACGGACTCGGCCACCCCGGGCAGCGAGCCCAGGGCCGCGAGCGGATCGGCGGACGCACCTGTCGTACTCATGAGTACGACATTACGCAGTCGGGGGGCGCGCCCCACGAAGGAGTGGTCTTCTTCACTCCGTTCACCACGCAGTGCGATCACGCGACTACGCTTGGTGAACATGAAAATTGCTTTCGTCGGGAAGGGCGGCAGCGGCAAGACGACCCTGTCCTCCCTGTTCATCCGTCACCTCGCGGCCGCCGGAGCGCCGGTCGTCGCCGTCGACGCCGACATCAACCAGCACCTGGGCGCCGCCCTCGGCCTCGACGAGCAGGAGGCGGCGCGGCTGCCCGCGATGGGCGGACAGCTCCGGCTGATCAAGGACTATCTGCGCGGCTCCAACCCGCGCATCACCTCCGCCGACACGATGATCAAGACGACCCCGCCCGGCGAGGGCTCGCGCCTGCTGCGGGTCCGGGATCCCAACCCGGTCTACGACGCCTGCGCCCGGCCGGTGGAACTCGACGGCGGCGCCGTCCGTTTGATGGTCACCGGCCCCTTCACGGACTCCGACCTGGGAGTCGCCTGCTACCACTCCAAGACGGGAGCGGTGGAACTCTGCCTGAACCACCTGGCGGACGGCCCCGACGAGTATGTCGTGGTCGACATGACGGCGGGTTCGGACTCCTTCGCCTCCGGCATGTTCACCCGCTTCGACATCACGTTCCTCGTCGCCGAGCCGACCCGGAAGGGGGTCTCCGTCTATCGCCAGTACAAGGAGTACGCCCGCGACTTCGGCATCGTCCTGAAGGTCGTCGGCAACAAGGTGCAGAGCCAGGACGACATCGACTTCCTGCGCTGCGAGATCGGCGACGACCTGCTGGTGACGGTCGGGCACTCGGACTGGGTCCGCGCCATGGAGAAGGGCCGGCCGCCCCGGTTCGAACTCCTGGAGGACGGCAGCCGCCGCGCCCTGCGCCTGCTGCACACGGCCACCGACGCGACCTACGAACTGCGCGACTGGGAACGCTACACACGGCAGATGGTCCACTTCCACCTGAAGAACGCCCAGTCCTGGGGAAACGAGCGCACCGGGGCCGACCTGGCCGCGCAGATCGACCCCGGGTTCGTGCTCGGCGAGGGAGTCACCGCCCCCGCGTAGCCGGATCGGCCGGCGGCGCCCCGGGCACGCCCCTGGGCGCGGGTGCCGGGCGAGCCGACAGGAAGGACGCCCAGCCCCGCCCGGGGGCCTGGCCCACCTTCAGGGTGCGCAGTCTGGCCAGGATCTGCGGGTCCTGGGCGTCCAGCCAGTCGGCGAGCTGCCGGAAGGAGACGCAGCGCACCTCGGGCTTGTTGCAGACGTTCGTGATGACCTGGTCGAGGGCGCGCATGTAGGTGCCGCCGTTCCAGGACTCGAAGTGGTTGCCGACGACCAGGGGTGCGCGGTTGCCGTCGTAGGCGCGCTCGAAGCCCTTGAGCAGGCCGTCCCGCATCTGGTCGCCCCACAGGGCGTACTTGTCGGGGTCGCCCTGGGTCGATGTGCCCGACTGGCTGACCATGAAGTTGTAGTCCATGGTGAGCTGCTCGTAGGAATGGCCGGGGAAGGGCACGAGCTGCATGGACAGGTCCCACAGACCTTCCCGCTTCTTCGGCCAGACCTGGTTGTTCACACCGCTGGTGTCGTACCGGAAGCCCAGCTGGGCGGCGGCCTTCACGAAGTTGTCCCGGCCCTCCAGACAGGGGGTGCGGGCGCCGATGAGCTCCTTGTCGTAGTCGAAGGGCAGCGGGGACGACTTCGTCATGCCGCTGTTGGTCTTCCAGGACTCGACGAACCGCTTGGCCTGGGCGATCTCGTCCTTCCACTCGCTGACGGACCACTCGCCGACGCCACCGTTCGGGCCGCAGAAGTGGCCGTTGAAGTGGGTGCCGATCTCGTTGCCCTCCAGCCATGCCAGACGCAGCTGCTTGACGGTGTCGGCGATGCCCTGCTCGTCGTTGAAACCGATGTCCGAGCGGCCCGGCGAGTGCTGTGGCGGCTTGTAGAGGTCGCGCTTCTCCTTGGGCAGCATGTACACGCCGCTCAGGAAGTACGTCATCGTCGCCCGGTTCTCCTTGGCGACCTTGCGGAAGTGGGAGAACAGCTTCTGGCTGTCCTCGCCCGCCCCGTCCCAGGAGAAGACCACGAACTGCGGGGGCTTCTGGCCGGGCTTGAGCCGCTCCGGCCTCGGCAGATGCGGCTGCGCACCGGTGTACGCGGTGGAACCGTCGCCGATCAGGCGGACCACACTCCCCGGCGCCGGGGCGCCCTTGACCTTCTGCGGGCCGGACACCCCTGCGTTCGCGCCGGGGGAACCCCCGGCTCCCGTCGTGCAGCCGGCGAGCGAGACGGCTACGGCCGCGGCGGCCGCAGCGCCCGCGGCGATCCTCTGGGTGGCGGCCATGTTCTGCCCACCTTCTTCCTTCTCTCAGGCCGACGCCGGTGACGGCGTCTTCGGGGACGTGCCGGGCCGAGCCGACAGCGCCGTCAAGGTCGCACGAGGCCGAGAAGGAATTAATACGACAAGCCGACCAAATGCATAGATCACCCTGCTGAGTGATTTAGTGACCCGTTTGCCTGTAATGCCCATCAAAGGTCTTTACTTTGCATTACGGTCTATTTACCGAACGTTGATTTATCCCGCCGCAGTACGCCGTGACCCACGGCCGCGACCAGAGCCCCGCCATCGACGGGGACCATCCGTTCCGCGACCGCGCTGCCCCGGAGGAGACGGGAACATGTCAGCCAGCGTCCCCACCCGATCCCACACCCAGGCCCTCGGCCTCGGTCTCGCCCGGCGGACCGCGGCCCCGGCCGCCGCCCCGCCCCGGACGAAGGACCACCACTCGCCCGACCACCCCCCGCCCGCCCCACCCCGGCGCTTCCCCCTCGCGGGGGCCGACCTGTCCGCGTCGATCGCCGTCTTCCTGATCGCCCTGCCCCTGTCCCTGGGGATCGCCCTGGCCACCGGCGCACCGCTCCAGTCCGGCCTGGTCGCCGCGGCCGTGGGCGGCCTGGTCGTCGGCCGGCTCGGCGGCTCCCCGCTCCAGGTCAGCGGCCCGGCGGCCGGACTCACGGTCGTCACCGCCGACCTCATCCACCGCTACGGATGGCGTACGACGTGCGCCATCACCGTCCTCGCCGGACTCGCCCAACTCGGCCTGGGCTGCCTGCGCGTGGCACGCGGCGCGCTCGCGGTCAGCCCCGCCGTCGTGCACGGCATGCTCGCCGGCATCGGCATCACCATCGCCGTCGCCCAGCTGCACATCGTGCTCGGCGGCAGTCCGCAGAGCTCGGTCCTCGCCAACCTCCGCGCGCTGCCCGCGCAGTTGGCCGGTCTGCACCCGGCCTCCGTGTCCGTGAGCGCGCTGACCCTCACCCTGCTGCTGCTCTGGCCCCGGATCCCGGGCCCGGCCGGCCGGCTGCTGCGCCGGATCCCGG
This sequence comes from Streptomyces sp. NPDC002265, assembly GCF_040296125.1. Taxonomy (NCBI): domain Bacteria; kingdom Bacillati; phylum Actinomycetota; class Actinomycetes; order Kitasatosporales; family Streptomycetaceae; genus Streptomyces; species Streptomyces sp. NPDC002265. The sequence continues at coordinate 28,810 of NZ_JBEOWS010000021.1, forward strand.
CGGCGCTCGTCGCCGTCGCCGGAGCCACCACGGTCGCGGCCCTGACCGGACTGGACCTGCCCCGGGTCGACCTGCCGTCCTGGCACAGCCATGCCCTGGCCGGACTGCCCGAGGGCCCGGCGCTCGGTCTGGTCGCCGCCGTGCTCACCACCACGCTGGTGTGCAGCGTGCAGTCGCTGCTCGGCGCGGTCGCGGTGGACAAGCTGGTGGCCCGGACCCCCGGCCTGAGCACCCGCGTCGGCCGCTCCCGGCTGGACCGCGAGCTGCTCGGCCAGGGCGCCGCCAACATGGTCTCCGGGGCACTCGGCGGGCTGCCCGTGGCCGGAGTGGCCGTACGCAGTTCGGCGAATGTCCAAGCCGGTGCGGTGAGCCGGAACTCCACGATGCTGCACGGCGTTCTCGTAGTGATCGCCGCGCTGCTGATGGTCCCCGTCCTGGAGCTCATCCCGCTCGCCTCGCTCGCCGCCCTGGTGATGGCCGTCGGCATCCAGATGGTGTCCCTGCACCACATCCGCACGGTGACCCGCCACCGAGAAGTGCTGGTGTACGCCGTCACCACACTCGGCGTGGTCGTCCTCGGGGTCCTGCAGGGCGTGATGCTGGGCATCGCCGTCGCCGTGGCCGTCGCCCTGCACCGCCTCACCCGCACCCGCATCACGCACGACGAGAGGGAGGGAGTCCATCACGTACACGTACGAGGACAGCTGACGTTCCTGGCGGTGCCCCGGCTCAACCAGGCCCTGCATCTCGTACCCCAGGGCGCCCACGCCGTGGTGGAGCTGGACGGTTCGTTCATGGACCACGCGGCGTACGAGTCGCTGCACGACTGGCAGAAGACGCACACCGCACAGGGCGGTTCCGCCGAACTGACCAGCCGCAGCGCCCGGGTCCGGATCGCCGAGCCCTTCCCCGCGACGGGGCGCCGCACCGGCACCGCGACCGCCGAGGCCGCGGAGTCCGCCGACTGCCGCTGCCGGCCCTGGACGGCCTGGCGCAACCACCAGTGCGAGGGCCCGCAGTCCGTGGCGGCGCCCGGCGGGCACCCGGCGGGGGCAACAGGCCCGCACGGCGCCGGAGCAGCCGAGGCAGCCGGGTACGGCCCGTCCCGTCCTGCGCAGGACCACCGGGCCGGCGCACCGAACGGAGCGAACGGCGGAGCACCCGCCGGGGGGAACGGCAGAACACCGGGCGGCGACCCGGCGGCCCCGTCGCCGTCGCCGTCGGAGCCCAGTGAGCACCAACTGGTGCGCGGCATCAGCGCGTTCCAGCGCAACACCGCTCCCCTGGTACGGGGTGAACTGGCCCGGTTGGCCCGCGAGGGCCAGCGCCCGACCCAGCTCTTCCTGACCTGTGCCGACTCACGGCTCGTCACCTCGATGATCACCTCCAGTGGTCCGGGCGACCTCTTCGTGGTGCGCAACGTGGGCAACCTCGTACCGCTGCCCGGCGAGGAGGGCGGGGACGACTCGGTGGGGGCCGCGATCGAGTACGCGGTGGACGTGCTGAAGGTGCGCTCCATCACGGTGTGCGGACACTCCGGGTGCGGGGCCATGCAGGCGCTGCTCGGCGCCGGTCCGGGCGACGCCCGTACCCCGCTGGAGCGCTGGCTGCGCCACGGCAGGCCGAGTCTGCGACGCGTGGCCGAGGAGGCCGTCGCCGACCGGCCCGGCGCCCGGATGACCGGGCGCGAGCCCGAGGACGTGGTCGAGCGGCTCTGTCTGACCAACGTCGTCCAGCAGCTGGACCATCTGCGCGCGCACGAGTCGGTGACCCGGGCCCTCGGGGAAGGAGCACTGGAACTGCACGGGATGTACTTCCATGTGGGCGAGGCCCAGGCCTATCTGCTCACGGAGACCGACGGAGGCCAGGTCTTCGGTCATGTGGGGGCGGCGGATCTGACCGCGTGATCCCGGCACCCCGCCCCGCCGGGGAGGCTGAACCGGGCCGTGCGGGCGTCCGTGGGTAGGGATGACCTCGACTTCCCGGACCCCGCACCACCCTCGGCATAGGTCTAAACCAATTTCTCGGCGGCCCTTGTCATCGGACCCCCGTGTCTGATGAGGTGTGGTCTGGGACACAACGGACACCCTTCGAAAGGGAGATGTCGTGAGCAACGAGAGCCTGGCCAACCTGCTCAAGGAAGAACGCAGGTTCGCGCCACCCGCCGACCTGGCCGCGAACGCCAATGTCACCGCGGAGGCGTACGAACAGGCCAAGGCTGACAGGCTCGGCTTCTGGGCCGAGCAGGCCCGACGGCTGACCTGGGCCGAGGAGCCGACGGAGACGCTGGACTGGTCGAACCCGCCGTTCGCCAAGTGGTTCAAGGACGGCACGCTGAACGTCGCGTACAACTGCGTCGACCGGCATGTCGAGGCCGGGCACGGCGACCGGGTGGCCATCCACTTCGAGGGCGAGCCGGGCGACAGCCGCGCCCTCACCTACTCCGACCTCAAGGACGAGGTCTCCAGGGCCGCCAACGCGCTGCTGGAGCTGGGGGTCCGCAAGGGCGACCGGGTCGCCGTCTACATGCCGATGATCCCCGAGACCGCGATCGCGATGCTGGCCTGCGCCCGTATCGGCGCCGCGCACTCGGTCGTCTTCGGCGGTTTCTCCGCGGACGCCCTCGCCACCCGTATCCAGGACGCCGACGCCAAGGTCGTCATCACCTCCGACGGCGGCTGGCGGCGCGGCAAGCCGTCCGCGCTGAAGCCGGCCGTCGACGAGGCGATCACCAAGGTCGACAACGTCGAGCACGTGCTCGTGGTCCGCCGCACCGGCCAGGAGGTCGCGTGGCACGACGAGCGCGACGTGTGGTGGCACGAGATCGTGGAGCGGCAGTCGGCCGAGCACACGCCGGAGGCGTTCGAGGCCGAGCAGCCGCTGTTCATCCTCTACACGTCCGGCACGACGGGCAAGCCGAAGGGCATCCTGCACACGTCCGGCGGCTACCTCACCCAGGCCGCGTACACCCACCACGCCGTCTTCGACCTCAAGCCGGAGACCGACGTGTACTGGTGCACGGCCGACGTCGGCTGGGTCACCGGGCACTCGTACATCGTCTACGGGCCGCTGGCCAACGGCGCGACCCAGGTGATGTACGAGGGCACGCCCGACACCCCGCACCAGGGCCGCTTCTGGGAGATCGTGCAGAAGTACGGGGTGACGATCCTGTACACGGCGCCGACCGCCATCCGCACGTTCATGAAGTGGGGCGACGACATCCCCGCGAAGTTCGACCTGTCCTCCCTGCGCGTCCTGGGTTCGGTGGGCGAGCCGATCAACCCCGAGGCGTGGATCTGGTACCGCAAGCACATCGGCGCGGACCGGACGCCCATCGTCGACACCTGGTGGCAGACCGAGACCGGCGCGATGATGATCTCCCCGCTGCCGGGCGTCACCGAGACCAAGCCGGGTTCGGCGCAGACCCCGCTGCCGGGCATCTCCGCGACGGTCGTCGACGACGAGGCGAACGAGGTGCCGAACGGCGGCGGTGGCTACCTCGTCCTCACCGAGCCGTGGCCGTCGATGCTGCGCACCATCTGGGGCGACGACCAGCGGTTCCTCGACACGTACTGGTCCCGGTTCGAGGGCAAGTACTTCGCCGGCGACGGGGCCAAGAAGGACGACGACGGCGACATCTGGCTGCTGGGCCGGGTCGACGACGTGATGCTCGTGTCCGGCCACAACATCTCGACCACCGAGGTCGAGTCGGCGCTCGTCTCGCACCCGTCGGTCGCCGAGGCGGCCGTGGTCGGCGCGGCGGACGAGACGACCGGGCAGGCGATCGTCGCCTTCGTCATCCTGCGCGGCACGGCGAACGCCGATGACGAGAACCTCGTCGCCGAGCTGCGCAACCACGTCGGCGCCACCCTCGGCCCGATCGCCAAGCCCAAGCGGGTCCTGCCGGTGGCCGAGCTGCCGAAGACCCGCTCCGGCAAGATCATGCGCCGGCTGCTGCGGGACGTGGCCGAGAACCGGCAGCTGGGGGACGTCACGACGCTGACCGATTCGTCTGTCATGTCCCTTATCCAGTCCAAGCTCCCGGCGGCGCCGAGCGAGGACTGAGAACGGCCCGAGGGGCGCCCGGCCACACACCGGGCGCCCCTTTTGTGTATAAGGGGGGATTTGCCGGTGTAATGGTCGGGTAACCTGACGGCTCAAGGGTGTGCCGGGAAGTCTGGTCGGCGATGCCGTCGGCGACCCCGCGCGACGGCCGTCAGCAGCCGTACCGACCCGGAGGTGCCCGCCGTGGCCGCGCCCAGCACCACCCGACGCAAGTTCCTCGGACGCCTTTCGCTGCCCGAGCGCACCTACGTCATGGACGCCCTGCGCGCCGAGACGGTCGGCGGCGTGCTGCTGCTCGCCGCCGCGGTCGCGGCGCTGATCTGGTCGAACGTGCCGGCGCTGCACCACAGTTACGAGAGCGTCAGCCACTTCGAGTTCGGCCCCGAGGCCCTCGGCCTGCATCTGTCCGTCGCCCACTGGGCGGCCGACGGACTGCTCGCCCTCTTCTTCTTCGTCGCCGGTATCGAACTCAAGCGTGAGCTCGTCGCCGGGGATCTGCGCGATGTCCGGGCGGCCGTACTGCCCGTGGCCGCCGCCCTGAGCGGCATGGCGGTGCCCGCCCTCGTCTACGTGCTCACGAACGTCGTCGGCGGGGGCTCCCTGGACGGCTGGGCGGTCCCCACGGCCACGGACATCGCGTTCGCGCTGGCGGTGCTCGCGGTCATCGGCACCTCGCTGCCGAGCGCCCTGCGCGCCTTCCTGCTCACCCTCGCCGTCGTCGACGACCTGTGCGCGATCCTGATCATCGCCGTCTTCTTCACCGCGCGCATCGACTTCGCCGCGCTCGGCGGCGCGGTCGTCGGCCTCTGCGTCTTCTGGCTGCTGCTGCGCAAGGGCATCCGCGGCTGGTACGTGTACGTTCCGCTCGCCCTGGTGATCTGGGGGCTGATGTACAACAGCGGCGTGCACGCCACCATCGCCGGCGTCGCCATGGGCCTGATGCTGCGCTGCACCACCCGTGAGGGCGAGGAGCACTCCCCGGGCGAGCAGGTCGAGCATCTGGCCCGGCCCCTGTCGGCGGGCCTCGCCGTGCCGCTGTTCGCCCTGTTCAGCGCGGGTGTGGCGGTCTCCGGCGGCGCGCTCGGGGACGTCTTCACCAAGCCGGAGACCCTGGGCGTCGTACTGGGGCTCGTCCTCGGCAAGGCGATCGGGATCTTCGGCGGCACCTGGCTCACCGCCCGCTTCACCCGGGCCTCCCTCAGCGAGGACCTGGCCTGGCCCGACGTGTTCGCCGTGGCCACGCTCGCCGGCATCGGCTTCACCGTCTCGCTGCTGATCGGCGAGCTCGCCTTCGCGGGCGACGACGTACTGACGGACGAGATCAAGGCCGCCGTCCTGACCGGCTCGCTGATCGCGGCGACGCTGGCGACCGTGCTGCTGAAGCTGCGCAACGCCAAGTACCGCGCGTTGTGCGAGCGCGAGGAGCGTGACGACGACCTCGACGGCATCCCGGACATCTACGAGCAGGACGATCCCGCGTACCACCTGCGGATGGCCGAGATCCACGACCGCAAGGCCGCCGAGCACCGCAGGATGGCCCGGGAGACGGCCGCGGCCCGCAGCAGGCTTGCCGAAGTGGCGGGCGGGGCAGGCGAGGAGGACGACGGTCCGGCATGATCTGACGAGACGGTACAAAAGAGCGGGACCGGACGCAGCCGGACAGACGTCGGACAGACTCCGCGCCGACGTCGTCCGAACGGCCGCACCTTCCGCACGCAGACACAGGGAGACCTCGATGAGCGCACCCGACGGCAGCCCGGTCGGCGCCGAACGCAGCATCGGCCAGCTGTTCGCCTCCGCGACGACCGAATTGTCGGCGCTGGTGCACGACGAGATCGCGCTGGCGAAGGCCCAGCTGAAGCAGGACGTCAAGAAGGGCGCGACGAGCGGCGGCGCGTTCTCCGTCGCCGCCATGGTCCTGCTGTTCTCCCTGCCGATGCTGAACTTCGCCCTCGCCTACGGCATCCGGACCTGGAGCGGCTGGAACCTCGCCATCTGCTTCCTGCTGTCCTTCGCCGCGAACGTCCTCGTGGCGGCCGTACTGGCCCTGATCGGCGTCGTCTTCGCGAAGAAGGCCAAGCGCAGCAAGGGCCCGCAGAAGGTCGCCGCCTCGATGAAGGAGACGGCCGTCGTACTCCAGCACGCCAAGCCGCACCCGCGCCCGGAGCCCCTCGCGCTGGAGGACGGGGCGCCCGCGGCCATCGAAGCTGTGGCACGCTCGTCCTCATGACGGACCCCGGCACCCCCTCGGCGCAGCCCACCTCGGTCGTACGCTCGGACGTACCCGGCGGACACCGGGTGACGCACCGGGACGTCGCCGCCAACGGCGCCCGCTTCCACATCGCCGAGCTGGGCGACGGTCCCCTGGTGATGCTGGTGCACGGCTTCCCCCAGTTCTGGTGGGCCTGGCGGCACCAGCTGGTCGCGCTGGCCGAGGCGGGCTACCGGGCCGTCGCCATGGATCTGCGCGGGGTGGGCGGCAGCGACCGCACCCCGCGCGGCTACGACCCGGCCAACCTCGCCCTGGACATCACCGGCGTGATCCGCTCGCTCGGCGAGCCGGACGCCGCGCTGGTCGGCCACGGTCTGGGCGGCTATCTGTCGTGGACGGCGGCCGTGATGCGCCCGAAGCTGGTACGACGCCTCGCGGTCGCCTCGATGCCGCACCCCCGGCGCTGGCGCTCCGCGATGCTCTCCGACGTCAAGCAGTCCGCGGCGAGTTCCTACGTCTGGGGGTTCCAGCGGCCCTGGATCCCGGAGCGGCAGCTCACCGCGGACGACGGCGCGCTGGTCGGCCGGCTGATCCGTGACTGGTCCGGGCCGCGACTGCCGGACGACGAGGCGGTCGAGACGTACCGCCGCGCCATCTGCATCCCCTCGACCGCGCACTGCTCCATCGAGCCGTACCGGTGGATGGTCCGCTCCCTCGCCCGGCCCGACGGCATCCAGTTCAACCGCCGGATGAAGCGGCCCGTACGGGTGCCGACCCTCCATCTGCACGGCTCGCTGGACCCGGTGATGCGCACGCGCAGTGCGGCCGGGTCCGGGGAGTACGTCGAAGCGCCGTACCGCTGGCGTCTGTTCGACGGGCTGGGCCACTTCCCGCACGAGGAGGATCCGGTCGCCTTCTCTGCCGAACTCGTCAACTGGCTGAAGGACCCCGAGCCCGACCGGTGACCCGCGCGGTGTGCCCGGTAGCCGAGGCCCGATCGGTCACCCTCGTGGCGCGCCCGGTATCCGAACGTGAACAACTGTCCTACGAACAGCCAATTGCCTGGCGCATAGGCCAATTGAGGGCCCGGGAGGCGGTTATCGACCTTGGGGCAGGGGCAGACGTCGGGGTATGGGCTGGACGCACGACTACAGTGACGCAGCACGCAACCGCCGCTCCGCCGGTGGTCTGAGCTCCCACCAGAGGGGCGCCCCACAGCTCGCGGGCGCGGACCCCAGGGTGGGAATCCCGCGCATCCTGCGCCGCCGGGCCCGCTGGGTCTCGGTGCGTCTGCGCCACCCGCGCGGCTGACCCGCGCGGGCCGCACCGGCCCGGGGACGGTCCGGCGGCAGTCCGGCGGCAGTCCGGCGGCAGTCCGGCGGAGAACGCCTCAGAGTGCGCAGCTGTCGCTGTCCACCTGCTGGTTCGCGGTCCGTCCCGCGGCGATGTCCTGCCGGATCTCGTCCACGGTGAGCGCGTATCCGGTGTCGGCGTCGTCGAGCGACTTCGCGAACACCACGCCGTACACCTTGCCGTCGGGTGTGAGCAGCGGGCCGCCGGAGTTGCCCTGCCGGACGATCGTGTAGAGCGAGTAGACGTCGCGGCGCACGGTGCCCCGGTGGTAGATGTCCGGACCGTTCGCCGAGATGCGGCCGCGCACGCGCGCGGCACGGACGTCGTACGACCCGTTCTCCGGGAAGCCCGCGACGATCGCGCTGTCGCCGCTCGCGGCGTCCTCGGACGCGAACCGCAGCGCGGGGGCCTGGAGATCCGGTACGTCGAGTACGGCGATGTCGCGCCGCCAGTCGTAGAGGACGACCGTGGCGTCGTAGCGCTTGCCCTCGCCGCCGATCTGGACGGTGGGCTCGTCGACGCCGCCCACGACATGGGCGTTGGTCAGCACCCGGCGGTTGCCGAAGACGAAGCCGGTGCCCTCCAGGACCTTGCCGCAGCTCTCGGCGGTACCGGTGACCTTGACGATGGAGCGCTGCGCGCGCAGGGCGACCGCGCTGTTGGCGAGGGCCTGGTCCGGCGGCCGGACATCGGTGATCGGTTCGTTCGAGAACGGGCTGAAGACCTGTGGGAAGCCGTTCTGCGCAAGGACCGAGGAGAAGTCGGCGAACCAGGTGTCGGCCTGGTCGGGCAGCGCCCGGGACACCCCGAGGAGCACCTTGGAGCTGCGGACCTCCTTGCCGAGGGTCGGCAGGGTGGTGCCCGCCAGTGCCGAGCCGATCAGCCAGGCGACCAGCAGCATGGCGACGACGTTGACGAGGGCGCCGCCCGTCGCGTCCAGGGCGCGGGCCGGGGACCAGGTGATGTACCGGCGCAGCTTGTTGCCGAGATGGGTGGTCAGGGCCTGCCCGACGGAGGCGCAGACGATGACGACGACCACCGCGACGACGGCGGCCGTGGTGCTGACCTCCGAGTTGTCGGTGAGCCAGTCCCAGATGACGGGCAGGAGATAAACGGCTACGAGCCCGCCGCCCAGGAAGCCGATCACCGACAGGATGCCGACGACGAACCCCTGGCGATAGCCGACGATCGCGAACCACACGGCCGCGACCAACAGCAGGATGTCCAGCACGTTCACCGCTTCAGGCCTCGCCTCAACACTTGCCGGTTACTCCAGACGGCCGGGGGTCCGGAGCTTGTCCTCCGGATGGACACGACTTGGTGGACACCCTGTCATGACCGCCAGTCGAGTGGCACCGTCTTCTCACGGTCCCAGGGCCGCTCCCAGCCCGCGTAGTGGAGCAATCGGTCGATCACACCGGCCGTGAATCCCCACACCAGGGCCGATTCGACCAGGAATGCCGGACCTCGGTGGCCGCTGGGGTGGACGGTGGTGGCACGGTTCGCCGGGTCCGTGAGATCCGCCACGGGGACCGTGAAGACCCGGGCCGTCTCGTTCGGGTCGACGACCCCGACCGGGCTCGGCTCACGCCACCAGCCCAGCACCGGGGTGACGACGAAGCTGCTGACCGGGATGTACAGCTTGGGCAGCACACCGAAGAGCTGGACACCGGCCGGATCGAGGCCGGTCTCCTCCTCGGCCTCGCGCAGGGCCGCCCGCAGGGGGCCGTCGCCCTTCGGGTCGCCGTCCTGCGGATCCAGGGCGCCGCCGGGGAACGAGGGTTGGCCGGCGTGGGAGCGCAGCGAGCCGGCTCGCTCCATCAGCAGCAGTTCCGGGCCGCGTTCTCCCTCGCCGAACAGGATCAGTACGGCCGACTGCCGTCCCGCGCCGTTCTCCGGGGGCAGGAAGCGGCTCAGTTGGAGCGGCTCCACCGTCTCGACGGCGTGCACCACCGGGTCGAGCCACCGGGGCAGTCCGCTCTTGCTCAGCGCCACCGGCCCGCCCTGGGTATCACTCGCCCGCGTCATCGCCACCCCCGTCGTCCTGCCTGTTCCAACGCGTCACACCCCCGAGATCGTTCCGGCCCCGGTCCGCCGGTCATCCGGCCCCCAGCGGAGGCGCCGGCCTGCCGCCCGCGTCCAGGTAGGACTGCGGGGGGTTCAGGCGCTGGCCCGGGAAGCCGCCCTTCTCGTACTTGAGCAGCTTCCGTGCCTTCTCCGGGTCCGTCTCGCCCTCGCCGTACGCCGGGCAGAGCGGGGCGATGGGGCAGGCGCCGCAGGCCGGCTTGCGGGCGTGGCAGATGCGGCGGCCGTGGAAGATCACGTGATGCGAGAGCATCGTCCAGGCGCTCTTGGGGAAGAGCGCCCCGACCGCCGCCTCGATCTTGTCCGGGTCGCTCTCCTCGGTCCATCGCCAGCGCTTGACCAGCCGTTGGAAGTGCGTGTCCACGGTGATGCCGGGTCGGCCGAAGGCGTTGCCGAGCACGACGAACGCGGTCTTGCGGCCGACGCCGGGCAGCTTGACGAGATCCTCCAGCCGGCCCGGGACCTCACCGCCGAACTGCTCGGCCAGGGTCTTGGAGAGGCCTATCACCGACTTGGTCTTGGCCCGGAAGAAGCCCGTGGGGCGCAGGATCTCCTCGACCTCCTCGGGGTCGGCCGCGGCCAGGTCCTCGGGGGTGGGGTACCGGGCGAAAAGGGCGGGCGTGGTCTGGTTGACCCGCAGGTCCGTGGTCTGGGCGGACAGCACCGTGGCGACCAGCAACTGGAAGGGGTTCTCGAAGTCCAGCTCGGGGTGGGCGTAGGGGTAGACCTCGGCGAGCTCGCGGTCGATGCGCCGGGCACGGCGGACGAGGGCGGTGTGCGACTCGGCCTTCGGGGGCCGCGCGGCCTTGACCGGCGCGGCGGCTCCGGCCGACTTGGCGGCCTTCGCGGGCGCGGCGGCTCGGGACGACGCGGCCGGCTTCTTCACCCGACCCGCCGTCACCGGCTTCTTCGCCGGGGCCTCGCCGGCCGTCTCCGCCGCCTGCGGGGCCTCGGGGGTCTCGCTCACGTGCGCCGCTTTCGCCGCCTTCTTTCCACCATCGGACTCCTGTTCGCCCACAGCGGAATCACGCCGTGCACCCACCCGTACAGCCCCCTTGGCCTGTGCTCTCACCGGCTTTTTGGACACCCGGCCAGCCTAGAGCCCGGCACCGACATCCGCTTTGGAGCCCGAAGATCGGCCCCCAATTGGCCCCCTGCCGCTTACCTCGGGACATGTGTGCGGCATCCTTGTGACAGATCACACTGTTTGGACCGTCCGGCAAAATGGGGAACACGGTCCCCTGATACACCGGGGAGCAAGATCCCCTGAGCAGGTCGACAAGGAGAGAACTCGTGGACGATGTTCTGCGGCGCAACCCGCTCTTCGCGGCACTCGACGACGAGCAGGCCGCGGAGCTTCGCGCCTCCATGAGTGAGGTGACCCTGGCTCGCGGCGACTCCCTCTTCCACGAGGGCGACCCGGGAGACCGGCTCTACGTGGTCACCGAGGGCAAGGTCAAGCTGCATCGCACCTCCCCCGACGGCCGCGAGAACATGCTCGCGGTGGTCGGCCCCAGCGAACTCATCGGCGAGCTGTCGCTCTTCGACCCGGGCCCGCGGACCGCGACGGCCACGGCGCTGACCGAGGTGAAGCTGCTCGGCCTCGGCCACGGCGACCTCCAGCCCTGGCTGAACGCCCGCCCCGAGGTGGCCACCGCGCTGCTGCGGGCCGTCGCCCGCCGGCTGCGCAAGACCAACGACGCCATGTCCGACCTGGTCTTCTCGGACGTCCCGGGCCGCGTGGCCCGCGCCCTGCTGGACCTCTCCCGGCGCTTCGGCGTGCAGTCCGAGGAGGGCATCCACGTCGTCCACGACCTGACGCAGGAGGAGCTGGCCCAGCTCGTCGGCGCCTCGCGCGAGACGGTGAACAAGGCGCTCGCCGACTTCGCCCAGCGCGGTTGGCTCCGCCTGGAGGCGCGCGCCGTGATCCTGCTGGACGTGGAGCGACTGGCGAAGCGCTCGCGCTGACCCGGCATCGACCGGCCGGCTGACGACACCGCACACTGACCCGTCGTCACCCGGCCGCCCGTCACCACGAGCCGACCCCGTCGGGCCGTCGACCCGGCCCCGCCGCACCGATGTCGCCGGACCGAGGTCACCGAGCCGGCACCCCGTCCCGTACCGCGCCGAAAACGCGGGGCGCGACCGCGGTCGCCGGGACACAGTGAACGCGTGACCGAAACCGCTCGCCGCCCCGGCCTCGACGCCGGGGGACACATCGTCCGCGAAGGCTCCCTCGCACGCGTGCCGCCCGACTACCACCCCGTCGTGGCCACGGCACGGCAGCGGCTGACGGACGTGTTCGGCGCGCGCCTGCACAGCGCGTACCTCTATGGATCGATCCCGCGGGGCACCGCGCGCGTGGGGCGCAGCGACCTGGATCTGCTCCTCGTCCTGCACGCGGAGCCGACCGAGGCGGACCGGGCGGACGCACGGGCCCTCGACACGGAACTCGACGCCCGGTTCACGCAGCTCGACGGGTGCGGCACGCTGCTGTTCGGCCGCGAGCGGGTGCTGAGCGGCCTGGAACGCCACGACCTCGGCTGGTTCGTCGCATGTCTGTGCACACCGCTGCTGGGCGAGGACCTCGCCGCCCTTCTGCCCCGCTACCGCCCCGGCACGCTGCTCGCCCGGGAGACCAACGGGGACCTGGCCCTGCTCCTGCCGCGCTGGCGCCGGCGGATCGCCGACGCGCAGGACACCGAGCAGGCGCGGCGGCCCCTCGTCCGCTTCATGTCGCGCCATCTGGTCCGCACCGGCTTCACCCTGGTCATGCCCCGCTGGAACGGCTGGACCAGCGACCTGCACGAGATGGCCGGGGCGTTCGGCGCCCACTACCCGCAGCGGGCCGGGCAGCTGCGGGCCGCAGCCGTGCTCGGGTACGAGCCGACGGGCGACCCGGACGTCCTGCGGTCGTACGTCGACGACCTCGGCCCGTGGCTCGCCGAGGAGTACGCGCGCGTGCACGGCGTCAAGGCGGCCAGGCCCGGCTGAGCCGCCGGGGACCGCTGAGCACGGCGGGCGGACCCGGCGGGCGGACCCGGCGAGCGGGCTCGGCGAGCGGGCTCGGGGCAGGGACCGGAAGTCCGGTCAGAGGCGCCGGCCCGGGATGAGCCCGTGCTCCTCCAGGTACTCCAGCTGCGCCCGTACCGAGAGCTCCGCCGCCGGCCACAGGGAACGGTCGACGTCCGCGTACACGTGGGCGACCACCTCGGCCGGGCTGCGGTGGCCGTTCTCGACGGCCGTCTCGATCTGGGCGAGCCGGTGGGCGCGGTGGGCGAGATAGAACTCGACGGCGCCCTGGGCGTCCTCCAGGACCGGCCCGTGGCCCGGCAGCACCGTGTGGACGCCGTCGTCGACCGTGAGCGACCTCAGCCGCCGCAGGGAGTCCAGATAGTCGCCCAGGCGGCCGTCGGGGTGCGCCACCAGCGTCGTACCGCGGCCCAGGACCGTGTCACCGGTCAGGACGGCGCCGTCGGCCGGGAGGTGGAAGCACAGGGAGTCCGAGGTGTGGCCGGGGGCCGGCACCACCCGCAGCTCCAGGCCGCCGACCTCGATGACCTGCCCGGCGGCCAGCCCCTCGTCGCCCAGCCGCAGGGCCGGGTCGAGGGCTCGCACCTTCGTGCCCGTCAGCTCGGCGAAGCGGGCGGCACCCTCCGCGTGGTCGGGGTGGCCGTGCGTCAGCAGGGTCAGCGCGATCCGCTTGCCGGCCTGCCCGGCCATGTCGACGACGGCGCCGAGGTGGCCCTCGTCCAGCGGACCCGGGTCGACCACGACGGCCAGGTCGGAGTCCGGCTCGGCGAGGATCCAGGTGTTGGTGCCGTCCAGGGTCATCGCGGAGGCGTTGGGAGCCAGGACGTTGACGGCCCGTCGGGTGGCGGGGCCGGAGAGGACACCGCCCCGCGGCTGACCGGGAAGGGCTGCTGCGTCCGTCATTCGGGGGCTCCACCGGTCGGGATGTGCTTGGTGAACTCGTCGTGGCCGGGCCAGGAGAGGACGACCTCGCCGTTCTCCAGGCGGGCGCGCGCCAGCACGGGGGTCAGATCGCGGCCGGGCGCGGCGGCCAGTGCCTCGGCCGCGGTGGCGTACGGGACCAGCTGGCGCAGGGTCGCCACGGTGGGCGGCATCATCAGCAGCTCGCCCTTGTCGTACGAGGCCGCCGCCTCCGCCGGCCGGATCCACACCGTGCGGTCGGCCTCCGTGGAGGCGTTGCGGGTGCGCTGGCCCTCGGGGAGGGCGGCCACGAAGAACCAGGTGTCGTAGCGGCGCGCCTCGAACTCGGGGGTGATCCAGCGCGTCCAGGCGCCGAGCAGGTCGGAGCGCAGGACCAGGCCGCGACGGTCGAGGAAGTCCGCGAAGGACAGGTCGCGGGCGACCAGCGCGGCGCGGTCGGCCTCCCAGTCCGCACCCGTGGTGTCGCCGACGACCGTGTCGGGGGTCGGTCCGGCCAGCAGGACGCCGGCCTCCTCGTACGTCTCCCGTACGGCCGCGCAGACGATCGCCTGGGCGGCCTTCTCGTCGACGCCGAGCCGGTCGGCCCACCACGCGCGCGTGGGGCCCGCCCAGCGCACGAGGTGGTCGTCGTCGCGGGCGTCCACGCCGCCGCCCGGGTACGCGTACGCGCCCCCGGCGAAGGCCATGGAGGCGCGTCTGCGCAGCATGTGCACGGCGGGGCCGCCGTCGCTGTCCTTCAGGAGCATGACGGTGGCCGCGCGCCTGGGGGTCACAGGGGTGAGTGTGCCCTCCGTGAGCGCACGGATGCGCTCGGGCCAGTCCGCGGGAAACCACTGCCCATTCGCCATGGGCGGAGGCTATCCCGTAGCGCGCGGATGTTCGAGGGCCACGATCACCGAGCCCGGCGGAAGAACCCCTGGAAGGACCCCAGGGAGCCCTTCGCGGGGCCCCTGGGGAACCCCGGACGGAGTAGCCCGGGGGAAAGGGTTCACGCGTGCGTGAGCTCCACCTGGATCTCGACCTCGACCGGGGCGTCCAGCGGCAGCACCGCCACGCCGACCGCGCTGCGCGCGTGCACGCCCTTGTCGCCGAGCACCTCGCCCAGCAGCTCGCTGGCGCCGTTGACGACACCGGGCTGGCCGGTGAAGTCGGACGCCGAGGCCACGAAGCCGACGACCTTCACCACGCGCGCGATGCGGTCCAGGTCGCCGGCGACGGACTTCACGGCGGCCAGCGCGTTCAGCGCGCAGGTGCGGGCCAGTTCCTTGGCCTCCTCGGCGGTGACCTCCGCGCCCACCTTGCCGGTGACCGGAAGCTTGCCGTCCACCATCGGGAGCTGGCCGGAGGTGTACACGTACACGCCGGACTGCACGGCCGGCTGGTACGCGGCGAGCGGAGGCACGACGGCCGGCAGGGTCAGGCCCAGTCCGGCGAGCTTCTCCTCGACGGCGCTCATGCCTGCCGCTCCCGCTTCAGGTAGGCCACGAGCTGCTCGGGGTTGTTCGGCCCGGGCACGACCTGGACGAGCTCCCAGCCGTCCTCGCCCCAGGTGTCCAGGATCTGCTTCGTGGCATGGACGAGCAGTGGCACGGTTGCGTATTCCCACTTGGTCATGTGGCCGACTTTATCCGCTGTGACCGGTGGGACCGGCGGTCGGCCACGACGGTAGGTACGAGCGGCGGTACGAACAGCAGTGCACCGGCCTTCACAGCGGTCCTCGGAGCGCTTTCCGGACCGCCGACGACCGCTCCTGCGCCCTTGCGCCGCCCGGGAAACCGCAGGCGGGCGGCCGTGTCCCGGCCTCGTCGCGCACGGGCCATGTGGCCGAGTTCCGCCCCTGTTGTCCACAGCCTGCCGATTGGCTCGGGCGCGGACTGGTTACGCTCGAAGACGTGAGCAGGCTCCAGGTCGTCAGCGGCAAGGGCGGGACCGGAAAGACGACGGTCGCCGCCGCCCTCGCGCTGGCCCTCGCGACCGAGGGGAAGCGGACGCTTCTCGTCGAGGTCGAGGGCCGGCAGGGCATCGCGCAGCGCTTCGAGACGGAGGCGCTGCCCTACGAGGAGCGGAAGATCGCCGTCGCTCCGGGGGGCGGGGAGGTGTTCGCCCTCGCCATCGACCCCGAACTGGCCCTGTTGGACTACCTCCAGATGTTCTACAAGCTGGGCAGCGCCGGCCGGGCCCTGAAGAAGCTCGGCGCGATCGACTTCGCCACCACCATCGCGCCCGGCCTGCGGGACGTGCTCCTGACCGGCAAGGCCTGCGAGGCGGTGCGCAGAAAGGACAAGACCGGCCGGTTCAAGTACGACTACGTCGTCATGGACGCGCCCCCCACGGGCCGCATCACGCGCTTCCTCAACGTCAACGACGAGGTGGCGGGCCTGGCGAAGATCGGGCCGATACACAATCAGGCCCAGGCCGTGATGCGGGTGCTGAAGTCGGCGGAGACGGCCGTGCACCTGGTGACGCTGCTGGAGGAGATGCCCGTCCAGGAGACCGCCGACGGCATCGCCGAACTGCGCGCCGCCCGGCTGCCGGTGGGACGGGTCATCGTGAACATGGTGCGGCCCGAGGTGCTGGACGCGGCCGACCTGGAACTCGTACGGACCGTGCCGCGCGCCGCCGTGGCGCGCTCGCTGTCGGCCGCCGGACTCGGCGGGGCACGGCGCGGCGGGCACGCCGAGCGGCTGGTGGACCCCCTGCTGGCGCAGGCCGAGGAGTACGCCGAGCGGCACACGCTGGAGCACGAGCAACGCGCCGTCCTGGGCGAGCTGGGCCTGCCGCTGCACGAACTGCCGCTGCTCGCCGAGGGCATGGACCTGGCGGGCCTGTACGAGCTGGCCACCGAGCTGCGGAAGCAGGGGATGTCATGAGTCCGGACCCGACGCCCGCGCAGGACACCGCGCGCCGGCTCGCCCCCGCGCGCGTGCTCGACCTCGATCCGCTGCTCGACGACCCCGGGACCCGCATCGTCGTGTGCTGCGGCTCGGGCGGGGTCGGGAAGACCACCACCGCGGCGGCGCTGGGCCTGCGCGCGGCCGAGCGGGGCCGCAAGGTCGTCGTCCTCACCATCGACCCGGCCCGCCGGCTGGCCCAGTCGATGGGCATCGACTCGCTCGACAACACCCCGCGGCGCGTCAAGGGCGTCGAGGGCAGTGGTGAGCTGCACGCCATGATGCTCGACATGAAGCGCACCTTCGACGAGATCGTCGAGGCGCACGCCGACCGGGAGCGGGCGGCCACGATCCTGGGCAACCCCTTCTACCAGTCGCTCTCGGCGGGCTTCGCGGGCACGCAGGAGTACATGGCGATGGAGAAGCTCGGGCAGCTGCGGGCCCGGGACGAGTGGGATCTGATCGTCGTCGACACACCGCCGTCGCGCTCGGCGCTGGACTTCCTCGACGCGCCGAAGCGGCTCGGGTCGTTCCTGGACGGACGGCTGATCCGGCTGCTGACGGCGCCGGCGAAGCTGGGCGGGCGCGCGGGCATGGCGTTCCTGAACGTCGGAATGTCGATGATGACCGGCACGCTCGGCAAGCTGCTGGGCGGTCAGCTGCTGAGGGACGTACAGACGTTCGTGGCCGCGATGGACACGACCTTCGGCGGCTTCCGCACCCGCGCGGACGCGACGTACAAGCTGCTCCAGGCGCCCGGAACGGCGTTCCTGGTGGTCGCGGCCCCGGAGCGGGACGCGCTGCGCGAGGCCGCCTACTTCGTGGAGCGGCTGGCCGCGGAGAAGATGCCGTTGGCCGGTCTGGTGCTCAACCGGGTCCACGGCAGCGGAGCCGCCGGGCTGTCGGCCGAGCGGGCGCTCGCCGCCGCCGAGAATCTCGACTTCGCCGCCGATGTCACCGATGCCGCCGAGGACAGTTCCGGCCCCGCCGTCGGACCCGGTGCGGAAAATCTTGAAGAGTCCCGCATTGTGGATCAGGACGGCGGGAAGGTTCGTCTTCGTAACTCTCCCGACACGTACGACAGTTCAGAGTCCCCCGCGTCGCGGCCCGGCCCCCCGGCCCCGGAGCGGCCCAGCGAAGCCGATCAGCCCACCGGAGCTCATCAAAGCGTCGAGCAGCTCACCGCAGGCCTGCTGCGCCTGCATGCCGAACGTATGCAACTACTCTCCCGCGAGCAGCGCACACGTGACCGCTTCACCGCGCTCCACCCCGAGGTGGCCGTGGCCGAAGTGGGCGCGCTGCCAGGTGACGTGCACGACCTCACAGGGCTACGGGACATCGGGAACCGGCTCGCGGCCAACCGGCCGGAGCTGCCCGAGGCCGCCGACGACTGAGTCGCCGCCGGCCGAGCCGATGGTCCCGCTCAGCCCACCGCCGCGTAGTTCTCGTACACCTGGTCGTCGTCGAGCGACACGATGCCCACGCCGCGCTCGTACTCCGTACGAGCCGTCTCCAGCAGCCTGCGCCAGGAGGTCACGGTGGGCCGCCTGCGCAGCAGTGCGCGGCGTTCCCGCTCCGTCATGCCTCCCCACACGCCGAATTCGACGCGGTTGTCGAGCGCATCCGCCAAGCATTCGGTGCGTACCGGACATCCGGTGCACACCGCCTTGGCCCTGTTCTGCGCTGCTCCCTGCACGAACAGTTCATCCGGATCGGTAGTGCGGCAGGCAGCCTGCGCACTCCAGTCGGTAACCCAGCCCATACCGGCGCCGTCCTCTCCCGAATCGAGGCTCCCCCACGGCGGCAGCGGCATATTCACCGCCGCCAGTTGAGGACGTTACGGAAGGCGGGGACAGCGCAACACCCCCTTCGGGCCCAATCTTGAATGGCCCGAACGGACTATGGGTAAGCGGCAGATCACCCGGGGGAGTGAGCTGACGACATACGCGACTATCCCGGCAAAAACGGGACAGTTCTGTCTGGTCACAACGGGCGCCATGCGACACAGAAGGCGGATTCGGACACGCCCCCATCAAAAAAACCGGGGAACCTCCGGAACGATTCGGGGTCGCCGGACGTATTGATACGTAGCCCTACTGCTGTGACAGTTGAGAGCAGCTTAGGCCAAGGCATATACGCGTGTCCGGCGAATGAGAACGTAGGCTGCCCTCATGCCAAAGAAGCGCTCGGGCGGTGGCCTGTCGGCAACGCAGCAGGCCGCCAAGTTCCTCGGTGTCAGCGTGCTCGCGGGAGCCGTCCTGGCCGGTATCGCCCTGCCCGCCTTCGGCGTGCTGGGCCTGGCCGCCAAGGGATCGGTGGAGAGCTTCGACGAGCTCCCGGCCAACCTGAAGACGCCGCCGCTGAGTCAGCGCACCACCATCCTCGACGCCGACGGCGGCCAGATCGCCACGGTGTACTCGCGCGACCGCACGGTGGTCGAGCTCAAGAACATCTCGCCGTACATGCAGAAGGCGATCGTCGCGATCGAGGACTCGCGCTTCTACCAGCACGGCGCCGTCGACCTGAAGGGCGTCCTGCGCGCCCTGAACAAGAACGTGCAGAGCAGTGGTGTCGCCCAGGGCGCCTCCACGCTCACCCAGCAGTACGTGAAGAACGTCTTCGTCGAGGAGGCGGGCGACGACCCCACGAAGGTCGCCCAGGCCACCCAGCAGACCCTCGGCCGCAAGATCCAGGAGCTGAAGTTCGCGATCCAGGTCGAGGAAGAGCTCGGCAAGAAGAAGATCCTCGAGAACTACCTGAACATCACGTTCTTCGGTGAGCAGGCCTACGGCGTCGAGGCGGCGGCCCAGCGCTACTTCTCCAAGCACGCCAAGGACCTCACCCTGCCGGAGTCGGCAATGCTCGCCGGCATCGTGCAGTCCCCGAGCCGCTACGACCCGGTGAACGACGAGGCGGAGGCCACCAAGCGCCGCAACGTCGTGCTCCAGCGCATGGCTGATGTCGGCGACATCTCCCAGGCCGAGGCCGACCAGGCCAAGGAGACGCCGCTGAAGCTGAAGGTCAGCCAGCCGAAGAACGGCTGCATCACCGCCGCCCGGGGCGCCAATTTCTTCTGCAAGTACGTCGAGAAGGTCTTCCTGAACGACCCGGTCTTCGGCAAGACGCAGGAGGAGCGGGCCAAGCTCTGGAACCAGGGCGGCCTGACCATCCGCACCACGCTCCAGCCGCAGGCCCAGGAGTCGGTGCAGGCCTCGCTCAAGAGCCACGTCAACAAGTCGGACAAGGTCGCCGCGGCGGCCACCCTGGTCGAGCCCGGCACCGGCAAGATCGTCGGGATGGGCCAGTCGAAGCCGTACGGCTACGGCAAGAACGAGACCGAGTACAACTTCTCGGTCAACGCCCAGATGGGCGGATCGAACTTCGGCTTCCCGACCGGCTCGACGTTCAAGCCGTTCGTGGCCGCGGCCGCGCTGGAAGGCGGCAAGCCCGCCACCCAGGAGTACTCGTCGCCGTACGACATGGACTACCCGAGCCCGGTCCAGACGTGCAGCAGCAAGCCGTGGACCAACCAGTACGGCGACAAGGTCGAGAACGAGAGCGAGTCGGAGTCCGGCCCGTACCAGATGAAGGAGGCCATGGCGAAGTCGGTCAACACCTACTTCGTGCAGATGATCTCCGACATCGGCCTGTGCCCCGTGGTGAAGATGACCGACGCGCTGCACGTCACGCAGGGCAACGGCACCAAGCTTCCCGAGACCCCTTCCATCGCTCTCGGCGCCGTCGGCCTCTCGCCGCTGACGATGGCCAGCGCGTACGCCGCCTTCGCCTCCCGGGGCATGTACTGCACGCCGATCGCCATCGAGTCGATCTCGCAGAAGCTCGGCAACCAGCGCAAGTCGCTGGAGGTCCCGAAGTCGACCTGCTCGCGCGCGATGACCGAGAAGACGGCCGACACGGTGAACACGCTGCTGCGCGGTGTGGTCGACTCCGGTACGGGCCAGCAGGCCGGTCTCACCGACCGCGAGAGCGCGGGCAAGACGGGTACGACGGACGAGCGCAAGAACGCCTGGTTCGTCGGCTACACGCCGAACCTGTCGGGTGCCGTCTGGGTCGGCAGCGCCTCCCAGAAGGTCAAGATGACCAACATCACGATCGGCGGTGTCTACCGCGCGCTCGTCTACGGCGGTCAGGTCCCGGGCCCGATCTGGAAGGACGCCATGACCGGCGCCCTGTCGGGCAAGCCCGCCCAGTCCTTCAACCTCGTCGACATCCCGGACGCCCCGAAGGACGACGAGGACCACGACAGGGGCGACGACCACGGCAACAACGGCAGCAACCCCACCAAGGGCGGGTTCATCCAGGGCCTGACGAACGGCGGCAACAACGGCGGGAACCTCCCGAACCCCACGTACTCGCTCCCGGACGGCTTCATCCAGGGCAACAACGGGAACGGGGGACGGCGCTGAGCCGCCCCGCCGGGACCTGAACCACGTCCTCGAACGAGGACCGGCCCCTTCCCCCGCGCCATCGCGACGCGGAGGAAGGGGCCGGTGCCGTTCAGGAGCCGGTGCCGATCGGGAGCCGGCACCGTTCAGGAGCCGGCTCCGTTCGAGGGCGGCGGTTCAGCCCGCCAGGAGCTGCTTGACCACGGCGGCCACCCGGCCGCCCTCGGCCAGACCGGCCACCTTCGGGTTCACGATCTTCATGACGGCGCCCATGGCCCGCGGCCCCTCGGCACCGGCCGCCCTGGCCTCCTGCACGGCCTGGGAGACGATCTCGTTCAGCTCGTCGTCGGACAGCTGCTTGGGCAGGTAGGCACCGAGCAGCTCGCCCTCCGCCTTCTCCCGCTCGGCCGACTCCAGGCGACCACCCTGCTCGAAGGCCTCGGCGGCCTCGCGGCGCTTCTTCGCCTCCTTGGTGATCACCTTCAGCACCTCGTCGTCGGAGAGCTCGCGCTTCTCCTTGCCCGCGACCTCCTCCTTGGTGATCGCGGTGAGCGTCAGGCGGAGCGTCGAGGAGCGGAGCTCGTCGCGCTCCCGGATCGCGGCGTTGAGGTCTTCCTGCAACTTCGACTTGAGCGTGGTCATGCGTCCGATTGTCGCAGGTGCGGAACCCGGAACGCCCGCTGATTTAAAGGGCCGGTCGCGAGCGGCCACGGAAGCCCGCGCGGGCGGGCCGGACGGCACCGCGCACGACCGGGCGGAGCGGTCGCGGGACGACTGCCGGACGGCCGAGGGGCGGAACGGCCCTGGGGGACGGCCGAGTACGGCGTGCAGACGGGGTCTGACACGATGGTCGTATGCGCGCGCGATACGGAGTACCCCTGGGCATCACGGCGGTCGTGGCCGGCGGACTCCTCTACTCTGCGGGCTTCGAGGCCCGCTCCTTCCGTCTCCGTCGGGTGACGGTGCCCGTCCTCCCCGCCGGAATGCGCCCCCTGCGCATACTCCAGGTCTCCGACATCCACATGGTCGGCGGACAGCGCAAGAAGCAGCGCTGGCTGCGTTCGCTGGCGGGGCTGCGCCCGGACTTCGTGATCAACACGGGTGACAACCTCTCCGACCCGGAGGCCGTCCCGGAGGTCCTGGACGCGCTGGGCCCGCTGATGGACTTCCCGGGCGCGTACGTCTTCGGCTCCAACGACTACTACGGGCCCACGCTGCGCAACCCCGCCCGCTACCTGCTGGAGAAGACCAGCGGCAAGCACGGTCTGAACGGCAACGCGCCCGCCGTGGGCGTGGTCCACAACCCGTGGGAGGACCTGCGCGACGGCTTCGACGGCGCGGGCTGGCTCAACCTGACCAACACCCGCGGCACGCTGAAGGTCGAGGGCGTCTCGATCGAGCTGACCGGCGTGGACGACCCGCACATCAAGCGGGACCGCTACGCCCGGGTGGCCGGCGGCCCGTCGGACTCCGCCGACTTCTCGATGGGCGTGGTGCACGCCCCGTACCTGCGGGTGCTCGACGCGTACGCGGCGGACGGCTACCCGCTCATCCTGGCCGGCCACACCCACGGCGGCCAGCTGTGCATCCCCTTCTACGGCGCGCTGGTCACCAACTGCGACCTGGACACCGACCGGGTGAAGGGCCTGTCCGCGCACACGGCGGACGGCCGCAGGGCCTTCCTGCACGTCTCGGCGGGCTGCGGCACCAGCCGCTACACGCCGGTACGGTTCGCGTGCCCGCCGGAGGCGACGCTGCTGACGCTGGTGGGCAAGGAGTAACCACGAGGGGGCCGGGGGCCACGGAACCGCCGTCGGACGGCCGGCGTGGTCCCCCCCGCGCGGGGCGGGACACCGACCCGCGGGGCCGGACACCGGCCGTCACCCACACGCACCACCCGTATCGCCCGACATGCCGGTTCTGCCTAGCTTGAGGGCATGACCGCGCCGATACCCAGGGACATCCCCGACCTCCCCGCCATCCCGGGCATGGTCGCGCCCACACTGCTGCCGTCCGGCTACGTCCCCGCCACGGCGGTGATGAACCCCGTGCGCCGCCCGCTGACCGCCGTCTTCCGCCTGCTGGTGGCCGGCACGGCGGCCGCGGGCGTGACGATCGAACTGCTCGTCGGCAGTCCGGTCCGGGTCCTGAGCCACTTCGCGATCCAGAGCAACATCCTGCTGGCCGTGGTCATGGCCCTGTCCGCCCGCCGGGCGTGGTCGGCCCGGCGGCCGCTCCCCGCCCTTGTGACAGGCGCCGTACTCCTCTACATCGTCATCACGGCCCTGGTCCACCATCTGCTCCTGACCGGTACGACGCCCACGTTCTCCCTGACGAACGCGCCGGGCGTCCACCCGTTCCGGCAGACGGTGGCGAACCACATCCTGGTCACGATCACCCCGGCCGCGGCCGTACTGGACTGGCTGCTCCTGACCACCCCCGGCCGACTGCACCTGCGCCAGGCCGCCACCTGGCTCCTCTATCCCCTGGCCTACCTGCTGTTCTGCCTCGGCCGCGGCGAACTGATCCTCCCCGGCACGCCGGGCCGCTACCTCTATCCGTTCCTCGACGCGGACCGCCACGGCTACAAGGGCGCCCTCGCCAACGCCCTCCTCCTGGGCCTCTCCTTCTACGCCCTGGCCATCCTCCTGGTGGCCCTCGACCACCTCCGCCCCGACCCGATGCGCCACCTCGGCAAAACCGGATTTCGTCTCAGGCCACCGGTGGGCTAAAGTAAACGACGTCGCCGCGACAAGCAGGACAAGCAGCGACATCGGGGTGTAGCGCAGCTTGGCAGCGCGCTTCGTTCGGGACGAAGAGGTCGTGGGTTCAAATCCCGCCACCCCGACAGCCGAAACACCAGGTGAGGCGCCTACTGAATTCAGTAGGCGCCTCACCTGTTTCTGCGTGCGTGTCTAACTGCGTGACTACCGCTTCCCGAGTGTCTACGGCCGCCGATCCTGCGGACCGAAGATGCCGTCCATGGCTACGGCGCCAGTCTGGATCACAGGCCGGATCTGCTTCCGGTAGACCTCCTCGGTGACAGCCGTCCCGGAGTGCCCGACGAGTCGGGAGATCTCCTCAAGGGGCGAGCGTGGGGTGCTCCCATCCCGTCCGCCATCGACCCAGGCAGAGCCGAGCAGACGCGGCCCATGGCGTCACAGTCGTTCGTTACAGTGGCGCGCTCCACCTGGACGCCATGAACCACGCCCGCTCCACGGTGTGTGGGTCGACGGCGGACGGGATGGGAGCTGGGGAGAGTGGTGGGTCGGGAGGGTGACCTATCGACCGAGGCCATGATCACTCGTGCCGACGCCGCTTGGTGATCTCCCACCAGGTTGCAAGTGCC
>NZ_JBEOWS010000022.1:0-52603 GCF_040296125.1 Streptomyces sp. NPDC002265
TCCGAGTAGTCCTTCATCGCCATCGGCGGTTGTCTCGCTTCCTCCGGATCAAGCAGATCCAGTATCAGCGTGTCCACCACTCAGGGGGAGGCTCCATGTGTCGGCGTTCGTGCTGGGAGTTCCACTGGTCGGCGCCGAGGAAGCAGTCCTCCATCCAGAACCACTGGAGGGAGGATGCCTCCACAAGTTTCGCCGCCGTGTTCGCGGAGGAGACAGGCGACGGCTGCGTGCTCAATGGCGTTGCCGTCGGGCAGCGCTTCGGCGCTGTATCCACCGTGGTCAGTCCAGCCACAACTGATCCTGGGCGGCCGTGACCTGCGGCCGCCTATTCGATCACCGCTCTGACCTGCTGCTGAGCTGTCGGCAGTTGTCGACGTTGGTCATCGTTGAGCGCCCTTCCACGGCCCCTAGACGGCCCGGGAGGGCGCTCGTGCTTGGTCGTCCTTCCACGATGGTCGTCGGTGCGTGGCGTCCATCGGCAGCCGTCGCCGAAGTCGTTGCCTGGCCTGTGCGTGAATCTGCACAAATGGGGGTGCTGCAACCTCCACACCTAGCTAGTATTTACCCTCAGAACAGCCGCGGGCGGTTCAAGAAAAGCCACAGGTGCGGGGAGAACCAATGAAAATGGAGCCACGTAGCATGGCGCTCGACAAGGTGTTCAAGCGTCGTGGCCGCTACGACATCCCCGACTGGCAGCGCGATGAGGTGTGGTCACCCCAACAAAAGAGGCTTCTTATCGACTCGATCCTGAATGGATGGAAGCTTCCAAAGTTCTATTTCGCCAAAACGTCGAGCGACCCTGACGAGTTCGACGTGGTGGATGGGCAGCAGCGTCTCGCTACGATCTGGGAGTTCTTCGAGGATAAGCTGAAGCTCTCCGATGAAAGTGCCAAGAGGTTTGGAGGGCATACCTACTCTGAACTTCCCGAGACTGTCACCGACGATTTCGATGACTTCGAGATTCAGTATGACGAGATCACCGAAGCTACTGACGATGATATTCAGGAGTTCTTTCAGCGACTCCAGGCGGGGAAGGCCCTCACTTCCGCCGAGAGGCTCAACTCGGTAAACAGTAACCTCATTAGCTACGCTCGGAAGCTGGCCACGCACAAGTTCTTCGTCGAAAAAGTGGCGAGTAGCAACACGCGAAAAGCCTACTTCGATATGGCTCTGAAGGGCCTCGCTCTCGAAATTGAAGGGTTTGATCTCGGGCTTAGATATGAAGATCTGAAGGCATTGGCTGACTCGCAGAGCAACTTCTCGGAAGACTCGCAGGTGGCAAAAAGGCTCCTGAATACGCTCGACTACCTCGATCGTTGCTTCCAAAAGAAGAGTTCGTCCCTGCGTAATAGGAGCACCATCCAATCCTTCGTCACGCTCGGGGCAGTTATTGTGTCGAGTGGGCGGTCTGAGGGGATGGAGGAACGTCTCTACTCCTTCTTCTCTGACTTTACAACGCAGCTTGCGAAGCAAAACGAACTTGGCACGAAGGCGACCGACGCCGCGTATCTGGACTATCAGCGCACGCTTTCAGCAAACGTAAAGTCCGGCGCTAAAGATCGGCATGAGATCCTTCTGCGTAAATTGCTGATTTCGGATCCTGCGTGGATGAGCGTGCTGACGCTCAAGGAGTCTTCTTCTACCGCGATCCGTGAAGAAATTGACAATCTGGGGCAGAGGGTCAGCACTCTGATTTCGCAGAAGAATGAACAGTACTCCGCCAAGCATGGATCCGACCTGTTCAAGCCCACTAATAGGACTGTCACCGCCATGACGTCGATTCGTGAGCCTATCGAGAATTTCGATGCTTACTCGAAATTGATTGGTGAACTCTACTTCGTTCTTCGTGAGGGCCCGGGGTCCCGTCTTGACGGTAACGTCCCTGCATCATTCGTCGACGTAAACCTTCTCCGGACCGGCCTTCAGCACGATGTTGATCACGGGAAAGCCGGGGCAGTCGCCAGTAAAAGGAAGAAGATCGGCGAAGCATTTGCGCGTTACGCTTCAGGGGAAACCTCGCCCTCTACTCTGGCACCCGAACGTTTCCCCCTCATGCAGGCGACGCTTCTCCGTGCGATCGCCGACGACCTGGATTCCCTAGCGGTGTAGGTTCCGGGTGAGGAATTCTCCGTTAGGTCGGCGGAGCGGCTTTGGGCTGGAGCTGCTTTGGGGCGAGTGATCATGGCCCCGTAAGCTGACGGCGAGTCGGGCAGTCAGTGGACCTGCCCGTAAAGCACGACGTTGGGGCCATGATCTTAGAGGCTCGCCCCAAAGTGGCTGCCTAAAGCCGTGGAGCCGACCGCCCCAGCCATAGAGGGTGTCTCCCACTTCATGCCCGCAGCCGCCGAGCGCGCCGCCGGGCGCGGCCAGCCGGGGCGCAGACAGGAGGCAGGCCGCGCCGCAGAGGCGGCGCGCGCCCGCGCTGTGCGCGGGCTCTTGAACCAGTAGAGAAGGTTGTAACTCACTCGATGTCACGTCGTCTACCAGGCGTGTGCCGCGGCCTGCGGAGCTGACTGCAGGGTGTTATTGAGGCTTCGCCGCTGCCTTGTGGGCGGCCTCCAGGTAGCCTCTAAAGGCGACGTGGTAAGGCTCCATCAATGCTTCTACATTGGTGTTGAGCGTCCCGAAGTCGACTCCGGTCCTGTACTGCTTGAGAAGTACGGTGTTTGCTTCCATGGCGGCCACACAGGCCAAGCATGTCCGGGCTACTTCGCTATCTGGGCCGTATCTAATGCAGAGCTTTGCGTAGGCGCTCTTGAGGTTTTCGTCAGCGGTACTACGAGCTTTGAAGTTCTCCTGAGTTTCAGGGGTTGTATCGGATACGCCTCGGCTCCATTGGCTCAGGCAGTGGCCACTTGCGCGGATATGCTGTCCAATGTGCTGAGCCGCATCATCCAGCACCTGACGCCTATCTCGGAAGTGATCATCTCTCGCGGTGCGATCCACTTGCATGCGCGTTGATATGGTCAAGATGAGAGGTGAGACGATGCCGGTTGTGATGACGCTTGCCAGGGCGACGATGTCCACGGAAACAACTCCCTAGGCAAGGGGGGAGGGCGGCTTCTTTACAGGCGCCACAGGGGCGCCGTGTACCGTTCCGGGCGGTTGCTGATCAGCAGTCGGCGCAGATCGTCACGTTGTACGCCACTGAGGTTCAGCACCTCGGTGAGGTGGCGGAACGTTGTATGGCTGACTCCGCGGCTTCGAGCTTCGTTCTCGAACGCGTCGAGCTGGGACAGCACGGTATCGGGATCGAGCTTCTTCGCCTGCTGGTCCTTGAGCCAAAGCGACTTGTTGCGCTCGTAGTCGATTTCGGAGGCGCCGCAGATCTCGCGGCTCAGTTCCTCCACCTGGTCCAGGGTGGTGGTTGTCGTGACCGCGCGGGCCAGCTCGTTGCGGCTCAGGGCGTCGTCCAGGTCGACTTCGTGGACCGTCGGGCCCTCGTCCGTGAGGGGGATGGGGAGGCCAGCGTCCCGGACTTCGCAGATGCCTCGGACTCCTCGGGCTGTTGCAGCGAGCATCCCGGTTGCCTCGGAGGGGTGCCATTCCAGGACCGAGCTGACCGGTTCCGTGTTCTCCGCGGTGAACCTGTGGACGAGCGGGCCGAACAGGCTGCGTATGTCGTCGACAGGGACTTCGCCGTCCAGGCCAGGGCCGGCGACCAGTAGTCGGATGGGAGCGTCTACCTGGCAGCAAGCTGCCAATGTCAGAGCGTCCGCAAGGGGGCTCTTGAGCGTCGGTTCGTCGCCTCGCGCGAGGATGTCGCCGCCCACGTCCAGGAGGTCGATCGTGGTTGGCTTGAAGTGGCCGATCAGTTCTTCCAGTTGGCGGGTGATGCCCTCGGCTCCGTGGCGAGGGTCGATCAGAGCGAAGGTGTGCGGGAGCTCTGCCGCGAGGCGGGGGAGAGTGGATCCCGCTGGAGCGATGGGGCGGGCCTCGGCCGGCACCGACCAGACTGCGGGGGTGACGGGTTCGAGGCCCGTGAAGTTGTCGGGGCCTCGTGGGCCCGGTACCGGGTCGATCAGCAAGCGGTCCCACGCGTACGTGAGGATCACTGCATGGTCGGGCTCGGCGCCGTACAGAGCGGCGTCAAGCATTGCGGCGGCGACTGCGTCGCCCCCTCCTCCTGCTGCGACGATCAACCGCGTCATGCGCCCCACATTACGGGTTCGACCCCTGGCCACTCACCCTATAGTGGCTAGAGGCCATAGCCACTTGAACGAGGAGGGGACATGCCTCAGATCGAGGAGGCGCAGCCGAAGTATCTCCAGATCGCTCACTTCATCCGCGATCAGATCCTTCGGGGTGACCTGCGGCCGGGGGACGAGGTCCCCTCGGAACGGCAACTCGCGGCCACCTGGAAGGTGTCCCGGCCGACGGCCGCGCGGTCTCTGGAGGCGCTGAGCCATCAGGGGCTCGTCGAGAAGCGGCAGGGGTCGGGCACGTACGTGCGCAGCCTCGAAGTCAACCGGCGGGCACGAGAGTTGTACGGACGGGCGCGGCAGACCGGGAAGATCTACACCTCTGGCGAGTATGCGGTGATCACCTCGGCGGGCTGGCTGGAGGCTCCGGATTACGTCGCTGAGGCGCTGGGCCTGGTGAAGGATCGTCGGGCCGTGCACCGCCGGCGCGTGACCAACAACCAGGACGGACCCATCACTCTGTCCACTTCGTGGTTCGCGCCGGACGTCGGGCAGCGGGCGCCCAAGCTCCTGGAACCTGAGCGGATCCAAGAAGGCACCTTGATGTACGTCGAGAACATGACGGGACGGCAGGGGAGTTACGCCGAGGACCGCATGTGTGCTCGGCAGGCGACGGACGAGGAGGCGCAAGACCTCCAACTGGACTCAGAGTCGGCCGTCTTGATCGTGCACCATGTGGTGTTCGACCTCCAGGACCGGCCGTTGGAGTTCGCCGAGGCCACCTACCCGCCGCACCGCTGGGCGTTCGAGCAGGGCTACCCCCTCACCTGACGGCTGCCGGTTCGCCATTTCGGCGAACCGCTTGCATCCCACAGGTGGCTAATGCCACTATCCAGTAAGTGGCTAAGGCCACTTCATGAAGGGGGCACGGCGTGACGAGTCGGCGGCCGGATCGGGGCGCGCACTTACCTTGCCGGGGATGTCGTGGGCGCGGCTGGAAGCGAGTCGGCTCCCGTACGGACCTGGCACTCTCCACCGTCAATGACCGTGTCCGTCCCACATCGAAACGGCGCTGCCTCGACTGCGACGGCAGCGGCAGGGAGTGAACGCGGATGGGCTACACGATCGACCGCTATCCCTCTGCGGACTCACCGCGGCTCGGTGCGATGACCTTGCACCCCGTCGCGGAGTCCGTACCCCGGGCCCGGCGCTGGTTCCGGAAGTTCATCGCCCCGTACAACCCGGCCTGCTCGGTCGACGACTGCGTGCTGATGCTCTCCGAGCTGGTGACCAACGCCGTCGTCTACGGCCGATCGGACGACCCGTGGATCGTCCGGGTCGAGTGGTTCCGTGAAGGGGCCTCGCTCCGCGTCGACGTGCACAATCCGGGGTATCCGGCGAACGTGCGACTGCGGCGTCCCGAGGCGAATGACGCA
This sequence comes from Streptomyces sp. NPDC002265, assembly GCF_040296125.1. NCBI lineage: Bacteria > Bacillati > Actinomycetota > Actinomycetes > Kitasatosporales > Streptomycetaceae > Streptomyces > Streptomyces sp. NPDC002265. Next base: position 5,579 of record NZ_JBEOWS010000022.1, read on the forward strand.
CACGGGCGTGGGTTGCTGCTCGTCGACTCCGTCGCGGAGTCCTGGCGGTGCGGGCCCAGCCGTTTCGGCGGCACGGTCGTCTCCTTCGTGATGGCCGATGCCTGGCCCGACTGAAGCGGACTTGGTGCCGTGGTATTGCGTAATTGGATTTATCGCTAGTCTGGTTGACCAGTTGACTTGGCCAATCTCGACGGGCGGCATTCATGGCGTATGAAGTGGAGGCACCTAAGTACGTCCGCCTCGCCCAGACGATCCAACGCCGCATCGAGGATGGCACGTACGCGCCAGGCACTCGGGTGCCCAGCGAGAATCAGTTGGTCCAGGCGTTCGGGATGTCCCGGCCTACCGTGGTCCGCGCTCTGGAGCTGCTGAAGCGGGACGGCTGGCTGGAGTCCCGGCAGGGTTTCGGCACGATCGTGCGTGGTCGGCCGGCCGTCGTCGAGCAGAAGAACCGGCGTGGGCGGGAAGCGCTGGAGCGCGATGAGTCGCGGACTCCGGGGCGACTGGCCGCGGTGGATCGCGTGCCCGTTCCGGCGCGTGTCGCCTCAGTGCTCGGGCTGCCGAAGCGAGCCGAAGTCCTGATGCGCCGGTTCCTGGTCGAGGAGGAGGGGGAGGCGGTCGAGCTCGTTTCGTCGTACTTCCCTGCCGGCCTGGTCGACGGCACCGAGCTCGGGAGCTCCGAGCTGTTGAGTGCCGGGGTCCGGGAGCACTTGGAGGGGCGGAAGAAGGTCCGCTTCGACCATGTGACGGAGCGGGTCTCTGCCCGGTTGCCCGATGTCGGCGAAGCTGAGCTTCTGGGCCTGGCCGACGGGGTTCCTGTGCTCAGTGTCCTGGTCATCGCCTTCGATGCATCGGGCCAGGCGCTACAGGTTTCCGACGTGCTGCTTCCTGCCGATGGGCAGGAGCTTGAAGACACGTACCGCTTGAACTGAGCCCAGAACAAGGGCTGTTGATGCTTGATCGCACTTGACAAGTCAACCTGGCAACTCTAACTTCGAACTTGCTAAGTCAACCTGTCAGGTAATGGGTTGATCGATCTCAGAAGGAGAACTCTCTGTGCGTGTGATCCGTATCGACACCTCGTCCGCCACGATCCTGCTCACCGAGGCGCCGGCACCGAAGGTGCGTGACCGGCAGACCGGTGAGATCGCCAAGGACACCGTGAGCGGCGAGGCCCTGATGACCGTGGGCGTCGTCTACATCGACGAGGGCGAATCGGCCCTGATCCAGGTCACCATTCCCGAAAGCGGGGTGGCGGACGGGCTGACCGTCGGCGCTCCGATCGCGCTGCCGGGCCTTGTGGCCCGCCCCTGGCAGAGCGTGTTCAACGGCCAGCAGCGCCACGGCATCGCCTACCGGGCCACGGCCGTTATGCCGGGGGCCTTCTCGATGGCTGAGGCGGGCTGATCGCGTGACGGACCTGGTGACGGTGGCCGAGCTCGGCGGGTCGCTCGCTGCGATAGGCGGCGCGGCCTACCTCCGGCACGCTCACCCCGCTGCGTACTGGTCCACAGTCGGGCTGCCCGTCTCGGTGGCCCGGCTGCTGGGCTCGTACTCCTCGACCATGGACGCCTGCGGGCTGACCGTCGCGCCTCCCCGCTGGCGGGCCCTGGCCATCCGGGCGACCACCCGACGGGAGGTCCGGCCGGTACCGCCCCGCCGGGGCATCATCCGGCCCACCTCGACCGGTCTGCGTATGCGGCTCCGGCTCGCCCCGGGCCAGGAGCCGGCGGACGTGGCGGCCTCGGCCGAACGCCTCCGGCACGCCTGGGGCGTCCACGCCGTGTACGTACGGGACATCAAGCCCGGAGTCGTCGAACTGCGGCTCGTCGGCTTCGACGTCCTGCGCAAAGTGCGGATGCCGCGCCGGACCGGGACCGAGGGCGATCTCTTACGGGTGCCGGTGGCGCTGCGGGAGGACGCGACCGCGTTCGTCCGTGACTACCGGGCCGTGCCGCACGAACTCGTCCTCGGCGCAACGCTGTCGGGCAAGTCCATGTACCTGCGCAACCTGATCTCTGGCCTGGCGGGTCAGCCCGTCGTCCTGGTCGGCGTCGACTGCAAGCGCGGCGTCGAACTCTCACCGTTCGCCGCCCGACTCTCTGCCCTGGCAACCGACCCCGAGCAGGCGGCCGAACTGCTGCCGGTGCTCGTGAAGGAAATGGAGGACCGATACGACCTGATCAAGGCCCGACAAGGCATCGCCCCTGGCACCCCCGACGAACTGATCACCTCCGACATCTGGGGTCTGCCGGAGAACGAACGGCCTTCGCCCATCGTGCTGTTCGTCGACGAGGTGGCGGAACTCTTCCTCGTCGCGACGCGCAAGGAGGAGGAACGACGGGACGAGATGGTCACCCAGCTCATCCGGCTCGCTCAGCTCGGCCGCGCGGCCGGCATCTACCTAGAGGTCTGCGGGCAGCGCTTCGGCGCCGAGCTGGGCAAGGGCGCCACCATGCTCCGCGCGCAGCTCACCGGCCGCGTCTCCCACCGCGTCAACGACGAAGCCTCCGCGAAGATGGCTCTCGGCGACATCGCGCCGGAAGCCGTGTACGCCGCCTGTTCCATCCCCGCGGATCGCCCGGGTCTCGCCGTCGCTGGCGACACCTCCGGCGGCTGGTCCCGCATCCGCACCCCGTACATCTCGCTCGTCGCCGCCGCGGCCACCTGCCGCGACACGGCTCACCTCGCCCCCGACGTACCGGCGCTCTCTCCTTTCCGGCCCTACGTCCCGCCCGCGCCGACCGTGAAGCCTGCCGGGCGCGTGAGCCACCCTCGGCCGGTTGCCGAGTAACCCCACCCACCCCCTGACTCGACGCGCCATCGCGTCAAGTCCCTACCCCGTCATGCCCGAAAGGAGGAGAGCACCCACCATGTGCCCCGACTGTGAGGACTTCGCCCGAACCGTCGTCCTGCTGGGACAACTTGCCCTGTACGCAGGCACGTCGGACGCCGATGAGACCTTCGTCGACGCCGTGGGCGTGTCTCTGGCCGCGTCTCTCCCGGAGCCGCCGCCCGGGATCTTCCCGCCCGGCTACGACCCCGATGACGGCCCGGACTATCCCGGCGAGCCGGACTGATGTCCCGCCCCGCTTTCCGCGCGGACGCGGTCCTGGTCCAGGCCGTCATCGCCGGGGCCTTGTCCTTCGCCCACCTGCACGACCTCGCCGCCGCTGCCGGGCAGAGCGGATGGAAGGCCTGGGCCTATCCGATCTCGGTCGACCTGCTTCTCGTCGCCGCCTGGCACCGGCTCCGCACCGGGGGCCCGAAAGCTGCCGCGTGGTGCTGGTTCGTCGTCGCGTTGACGGCCTCGCTCGGCGCCAATGTCGCGACTGCCGGCCTTCTCGATCTGGGCGACGTACCTGCCTGGCTGCGGATCCTCGTCGCCGGATGGCCCGCGGTCGCCTTCCTCGGAGGAACCCTGCTCGCCCATCGCGGCCTTACGACGACACCGGACCCGGAACCGGATACGACGCCAACCCCGCCCGACCTGGAAGAGCCAGCCGCCTCGATCCCTGAACTACCCGTTGCCGCACCCCTCCCTTCCACCGTGCCGCCCGCCCTCGTCGCCCTGGCCCGCAAGGTCGCCGACGAACACCACACCCGGACCGGGACGGCCATCGACACCACAACCCTGCGCGCCCGCCTCGGCGTCCCACTGCCGCTCGCCGAAGCCATCGCCGCCCAACTTGCTTGACCCGGAGGACATCCCACCTTGCGCCCGTCCACGCTCCGCGCGCTGAACCGCGCCGCCGAGCTGACCCGACAGAACCGCCTCACCGAAGCCATGTTGATCGCCGAGCCGGTCATCCTCACCGCCGACAGCTACGAGGGTGACGAGATCGTGCGCTGGCTCGCCGACCACGTCGCCGACTTCACCAGAGAGAACGAGACCGCAGAGACCGAGAAGGGAACCGGCTGATGCCCGCCAACCCGCGCTTCCGCCGAGTCGTCCGCATCGGCCCCGTCCAGGTCGCCACGTACTACGACGGCCGGGGCCGCGAGAAGCACACCGCCGCCTGTACCGCCCCGCGCTGTGGCTTCTCCGCCGACTACGAAAGCCGGGCCGCCGCCGAACTCGCCGCCCGGACTCACCGCTGCGTCGCCCGCTGAGGGAGCTTCCATGACCGTCTCGCTGCCGCTCGTCCTCGTCCTGGGCCTCGTCGCCTGGGCCGCGATCAAGTTCCTCGGCGTCCGCGTCTGGATCGCCGTCGTGATCGCGCTCTTCGGCTTCCTGCTCTCCCGGACCTTCCTCGCCCCGGCCATCGACTCCGGCACCCGCTCCGGCGTCGACGTCGTCAACGGCACCCACGACTGAAAAGGAGGCAACCCGTGTTCCGCCCCAAGCTGCCCGACATCCCGATCCTGCCCAGTTCGAACGCCCTCGGCACCCACCACACCCCGGCGTCCTCCGCCGGCCACCACTCTCTCAGCCCCTACGTGGGCGCGGTCGCCGCGGTTGTCGTCGTCGGAGTCGTCCTGACCGCGCTCCTCGCGGCCGTTGCCGTCACGGCCATCTCCGTGGCCATCGCGGCCGTGGTCCTGCGCTCTCTCGTCACCAGCGCGAACAAGCGCTGATCGGCCGCCGGGGCGGCAACAAGCCGCCAAGCATCCCGCCGCCCCGGGGCCGTCCCTCCCCACCGCCGAAACAGCCGAAAGGAATCCTCATCATTACCCGGCAGACTCCGCCCCCGCTGGCGGAACTCTCCACGCTGGCCTCCATAGGCACCCTGCCTGAGCTGGCCCGCCAACTCTCCACCCTGGGCGGTTGTACCCGCCCCGTCCGCCTCGACGGCCACCGCACGGAGTACGCGGTCGATACCGCGACCGGAGAGATCGGCCGAGCCCTGCACCACCTCGACTCCACCGCCCTCCCGGCCGGCAACCTCCTGGTCCGCTGCAACAACCGACGCGCGACCCGCTGCCCGGCCTGCGCCGAGACCTACCGCCGCGACACCTTCCACCTGATCACCGCCGGACTCCGCGGGGGTAAAGGCACCTCGGACCAGGTCGCCACCCACCCGCGCGTCTTCGCCACCTTCACCGCTCCCGGTTTCGGCCCCGTGCACAACCGCCCCGCAGCCGGTCGCGCCTGCCGCTGCGGCATCCACCACGACGACCAGGACCCGGCCCTGGGAACACCGCTCACACCCGACTCGTACGACTACGAAGCCGCCGTCCTCTGGAACGCCCACGCGGGCGTCCTCTGGCGCCGCTTCTCGATCTACCTCCGCCGGGAAGTCGCTAAGCGCGCCGGTCTCACCCAACGCGCCTTTCGCCATCACGCCCGTCTCTCCTTCGCGAAGGTGGCCGAGTACCAGAAGCGTGGCGCCGTCCACTTCCATGCGGTGATTCGCCTCGACGGACCGGAAGGCGGAGACACCCCGCCCCCACCGTGGGCGTCCGCTGAGCTGCTGACCGATGCGATCCGCGCCGCAGCGACCGCCGCCCGCATCGACGGGCCGGACGTCGACGGCCGCCGGCACTCCTTCGTCTTCGGTCGGCAACTCGACGTCCGCCCGATCCGATCCGCCGACTTCGACGGCGGCCAGGAGCTGACCGAGCGGGCCGTCGCGTCGTACATCGCGAAGTACGCCACCAAGGGCGCCGAGACCACGACCGGCACCCTCGACCGCCCGCTCAGGTTCCTCGCCGAGCTGGCCCAAGCCAAGCTCACCGATCACGCCCGCCGCCTGATCCGAACCGCCTGGACCCTCGGCGCTCGTAAAGACCTGGAACACCTCCGCTTACGCGCCTGGGCGCACATGCTCGGCTTCCGCGGCCACTTCTCCACCAAGTCCCGCCGCTACTCCACCACCCTCGGCGCCCTCCGCGACGCCCGCGCCGACTGGCGCCGAGCTCAAGCGGCTGCCGTGCTGCCCGAGCGTGAGCCTGAGACGACGTACGTCCTCGCCCACTGGGCGTTCGCCGGAACCGGCCTCTCTGCCGCCGAGGCCTGGCTGTCCGCCTCCCTCGAACCCGCCCCCGGTACGGAAGGAGAACCGACATGGACTCCCGTCGCGACGAGCTGATGACCGTTCGCCAAGTCCTGGATGAGCTGGGTGGGGTTTCTCGCCGGACGTTCTATCGCTGGCGTGAGTTGGGGTGTGGGCCGACCGCGTTCAAGCTGCCCAACGGGGAGCTCCGGGTGTGGCGGAGTGACTTCACCACGTGGCTGCGGCAGATGGAGGCCGCGGCGTGAAGTCTCTCGATGTGAAGGTCTGGGCTGTACGGAAGCGCGATACGAAAACGCCCTCGTACGGCGTCCGGTGGTCTGTGGCGGGCAACGTCTTTTCCGACTCCTTTCGCACGAAGGCACTGGCCGATCATTACCGCGCGAAGCTGATGCGGGCGATGCGCGACGGCGAGGAGTTCGACCAGGCGTCCGGGCTGCCGGAGTCGATGGAAGAGAAGAAGTCGGCTGTGTCGTGGTACGACTTCGCCCGCAGGTACCTCGCCATGAAGTGGCCACATGCCGCCCCCAACACGCGCGACGGCATCAACGAATCGCTCACCAGCGTGACCGTGGAGCTCCTCGACGAGCGGGCTGGACGGCCGTCCGACCAGGCCATCCGCCAGGCGCTCCGCAACTGGGCCTTCGTCCTGCCAGGGCCTGATGACCGAGACATCCCGGACGACGTGCGGAACGTCCTTCACTGGGTGTCGAAGGCATCGCGACCGCTGGCCGATCTCGCTGAACCGGCTACGGCCCGTGCGGTGCTGGACTCACTGAAACTCAAGCTCGACGGTACGGCCGCGGCGGCCGAGACCGTGCGGCGTAAGCGGCGGACTCTCGTCAACGCCGCGAACTATGCGGTCGACTTGGGGGAGTTGCGCGATAACCCGATCACGGCTGTCCGCTGGCAGAAACCGAAGGTGTCCGGTCAGGTCGATCCTCGCGTTGTCGCGAACCCCGAGCAGGCTCGCAATCTCCTGGCGGCCGTCTCCTACGTGGGCGGCTACCGGCGGGCCCGTGGTCGGCGACTGGTGGGTCTCTTCGCTGCCATGTACTTCGGCGGTCTCCGGCCGGCTGAAGCGGTCGGCCTGGTCGAGACGGACCTGAACCTCCCCGGACAGGGGTGGGGATCGGCGCTGCTCCACCGGACGCGTCCGTCGGTCGGCAAGCAGTGGACCGACTCGGGGGAGACCCACGACGACCGCGGTCTGAAGAACCGGCCCGTTGAGGATGTCCGCCGGGTGCCGATCCCGCCGCACCTGGTCGCCGTACTCCGTGAGCACCTGGCCACCTTCGGCACGGCGGACGACGGGCGGCTCTTCTTCAGCGAGAAAGGCTCGGTGGTCCCCTCCTCGACCTACTACCGCGTCTGGCAGGAGGCCCGTCTTCTCGCGCTCCCTCCGGCCGCGGCCTCGTCGCCGCTCGCGAGTCGGCCGTACGACCTGCGGCATTCGGCGCTGTCGACGTGGCTCAACGCGGGTGTCGACCCCACCGAGGTGGCCGAGCGCGCTGGCAACAGCGTCGAGGTCCTGCTGACCCGCTACGCGAAGTGCCTCGACGGACGGCAGGACGTCGCCAATCGACGTATCGAGGATTTGCTTCGCGAATACGAGTGATCGTATGGAGCCTGGGCCTCATACTTCCGGCGTGGACGTATCCGACGATGGCCAAAAGCTCGATCCTGAGTGGGTGGAGGTTGGCAGCAACGTATGCGGTGTTCTGCGCGGTTGCCGGGATGCCTCTGCGGTGGCCCACCATTTCGTGAGGACGGGGTGGAGTTCGAGGTCGTCTTCCTGGCACGGCTACGAAGTCGAAACCAACTGGGGCCAGTTGGAGGTCGACCCGACCGAGAGTCCGGACATTCTGCTGAACGGAGTCGTCGACCCTCAGCGCTTTGACGAGCTCGGCGGCGTACTCCACCGCCTTGGTCTGAGCTACTCCCTAGAGCTCTACGAGGGAGGCGACACCTTGGTTCGCGAGATCCAAGCGTGATCACTAAATCGACGTGCGAGGCCCCGGCATATTGTCCGGGGCCTCTCTCGTTTTGAGCCCTACCTGCTGCGACGCTTCGAGTCGAGAGCGGACGAGGGGGGACTCGTGGAGCTGAAGGTCACGCGCTGGAAGCGGTACGGACATGATCGCCTGTACGCCAACCTGTCTGACGGCACCGCGGTCGGCTGGGCGGACGTGAAGACGGGGGACATCACAGTCCTGGTCGCCGCGTATCGCGACGACGTGATCGCCGTACTGACCGACCACTTACGGAACAACCCCGAACCGGTCCCGCCACAGAAGGCGCCCAGGACCCCCGAGGATGCGGCGCCCCCACTGCTGCCGCTTCTGACGGCGGCCGACGACCTGTCCGCCAACCTTCCCGGAGAGTCTCTTCGCGACAAAGCCGGGCCAGGCCTGATCAAGCGAGTCGTCTCACAGCTCCTGCGGCGCCCCACCGAGTGGGACTCCTGGCGGAAGGGCTTGGCGGGGGAGCAGAGGGTGGGAGCCGAGCTGAACCGCTTGGCACGTCAGGGCTGGCGGGTCCTGCACTCCATCCCCCTGGCCGACAAGGTAGATGTCGATCACTTGCTGATCGGGCCCGGTGGGGTGTTCAGCATCAATACAAAGCACCACCACAGAAGGGCCGTGTGGGTCGGCGACGACTCCGTAAAGGTCGATCACGGGAAGCCGGAGCCCTACGCGCGCAAGAGCCGGGCGGAGGCCAAGCGGGTAGCCCGAGTGCTTGAGCGCTATTGCGGCTTTCCTGTACCGGTGGAACCGGTGCTCGTCTTTGTCGGTGTGACCGACTTGAAGGTGGTCGCTACGCAGCTCAGCGTGCGCGTATACCGGGAGCGTGAGGTGGCGGCACTGGCGCCGCTTTCCGGGGTGCTGACGGCGGAGCAGGTCGAGCAGGTGTACAGCGTTGCTCGCCATCGCCAGGCTTGGAAGCGGGCCTGAGGCGGTGCCCCTGAGTGCCTGTTATTGCCGTCTCTTGCGCTCCGCTACTGGGAGCGCCTCCGCCTAGGGCCTGCCCGATGGGTCGAGTGAGCCGGCTGGTCAGGACCGTGGCCTAGTGTTTGGTGCTCAACGAAGGAGGTCGCTTGTCGCGCGATACGGCCGAAGCAGAGGCAGGGATGAAGGGGATCACGTTCCCTGCCTGGTACGGAAAGCACTACGTGACTCTGGCCGAGATGCTGGTCCGCCTCGGCAGCTTCGGCCTGGACCTGACGTGGCGCGTCGAGTGCGACGAGATCGTGGATCCGCGCTGTTTGGAGATTGAGCGACGGTCCGCCGGCGTCGGCATGGACACGTTGACGCTGTTGTCACTGACGACCCCGTTCCTTCAGCTGGTCGACGCCGAAGCGCGTGGGTTCGCCGGGGACGAGCTGGTGGTCGTCCTGACCGAAGCAGACAGCTCGTGGTGGGACGTCAGGGCCGTCGACGAGCGCGTGCTCAGCGAGCTTCGTCGTCACTACCCGGATGCGACTGACCTCTGAGTCCGTTCACTTCGTTTCGGCGGCGGTAGATCACGCTGTCGAGACCAGTCGGCCGGTCACCTCTGTCGCCGCGACTTTGCGGGGCCCACCTGGCGTGATGCCTCAAGATCCCGTCCACGTCTCGTCCACAGACCCCGACATACGCCCGCTCTGGGCCGCATACGCCTGCACAAACACGAAGACCCCATCCTCAGCGTTTCCGCTGGTGACGGGGTCTTTGGGCACTTCATGCGAAGTGCCCCCGGCAGGATTCGAACCTGCGCACACGGCTCCGGAGGCCGTTGCTCTATCCCCTGAGCTACGGGGGCGTGTTCGTCGTGAGGTGTTGCTCGCGGCGACGGGTAGAACACTACCAGCTCGGCCTGGGTGGTCATGAACGGGTTTTGTCGGGTGGTGTCGGGGTCGGGCCCGAGGGGTGGTGACCCGGGCGGGTGGAAGTGGGGAAAAGCCGGACGCGGTGGCCGGTCCGGACCTACTCTCGAGTTGTGCCAGGCACTTCGGGCCGGGTGCTTGTTGTGGACGACAACAAGGTCATCCGGCAGCTGATCAGGGTCAATCTCGAGCTGGAGGGTCTCGAGGTCGTGACCGCGGCCGATGGTGCCGAGTGTCTGGAAGTCGTTCATCAGGTGCGGCCCGACGTGGTCACCCTCGATGTCGTGATGCCCCGGCTGGACGGGCTCAGGACCGCCGCCCGGTTGCGGGCCGATCCCCGGACGCGTGGCCTTCCTCTTGCCATCGTCAGCGCCTGTACGCAGTTCGAGGTCGAGGCCGGGCTCGATGTCGGCGTGGACGCCTTCCTCGCCAAGCCGTTCGAGCCCGCCGAACTGGTTCGGCTCGTGCGGGAGCTGATCGAGGGCGGGGGCAGCAGGGTCGTCGAGAGCGGGGAGCACGGCTCTCTGCGGGGTGTGCTCAGCCTCGGAGAAGCGGCCGAGCGGGCCGGCGGCTGACCGTCGGCGACTGACTGCCGACAGAGGGCTGACCCTCGACGGAGGGGTGATCGGCGGCCTCTCGGCAGAGGGCCTGATCGGCGGGGGCTGCGAGGCTGGCCGGTGGGGTGTCGGGCTTTTTCGGTTGTGTAGCCGTCGCTGGTTACCCCGTACTTTTCTGATTTCGGGCTGGCCGTCCACATCTCGGACTGTCGTCCTAATCGGCTCGCATTTCCACCCCCCTCCTCCCCTAGGCTTGTCCCGTGACCCCCGTCGAGCTCTCCCGTACCGTGCTGCGCGCGGTGTGCAGCGCTGTCGACGACGGGCGGCTGACGGTGGCCGTGCCCGAGAAGGCCCTGGTGACCGTGCCCGGTCCCGGTGGCTGCGGTGACTACGCCACCAACATCGCTCTCCAGCTGGCCCGCCCGGCCGGGTGCCCGCCCCGGCGGGTCGCCGAGGTGCTCCAGCCCTACCTCGCCCGTTCGGCCGGTGTCACCGCCGTCGACATCACCGGGCCCGGGTTCCTCAACATCAGTCTCGACCGGGACGCGGCCTCCGTCGCGCTCGTACGGCGGATCCTGCGGGAAGGGACGCGGTACGGGCACTCCGACGCTCTCACGGGCCGGGTCGTCCGTCTTCGTATTCCTTACGAGGTCCGTGCCGAGGCCGTCGCCGACGCGCTCGTACGGATCGTCGGCTCCCAGGGCGGGCGGGCCGAGGTCGAGCACGGCGAGCCCGCCGGTCTGCGGCCCGTGCCGGCCCCGGAGGACCCCGCCCCGCTCGGCCGCGACGCCGCCCGCTGGGCCCTGCTGCACCCCGCGCCGCACGACCGGCCCCGGATCGGTGCCGACCACCTGGTCCAGCGGGAGAGCAACCCGCTCTTCCGGGTCCGGTACGCCCACGCCCGCACCCGGGCCCTGCTGCGCAACGCCGCCGATCTGGGCTTCGGCCCCGAGCCCGGCCCGGTCGGCGGCACGGAGGCCCACCCCGTGGTCCTCGCCGCGCTGGCCGATCATCCCCGTGTTCTCGCGGCAGCAGCGGTGGAGCAAGGCGGCGGGCCCTCGCGTCTCACCCGTCATCTCCTCGCCCTCGCCGACGCCACGCTCCCGTTCCTGCCCGCCGTCCTGCCCGTCGGCGACGAGAAACCCTCGGCCGCCCACCGTGCCCGGCTCGCTCTCGCCGAAGCCGCCGGGACGGTGCTGGCCGGTGGCCTGTCCCTGCTCGGCATCGACGCACCCGACCACCTCTGAGGGCGCCCGAGAGCGCCCCGGAGAGCCAGAGAGAGTCCTCCAGCCATGAGCCGTTCCGCACACCCCGCCGGGCCCCGCCACGCCGACGTCCTTCCCGAGGGGCACTACTCCGCCCCGCCCGCCGACCTCAACGCCCTCGACCCCAAGGTCTGGGCGCAGACCGTCACCCGTGACGAGCACGGCGTCGCGACCGTCGGCGGTGTCGACGTCAAGCAGCTCGCCGAGGAGTTCGGCACCCCGGCCTACGTCATGGACGAGGCCGACTTCCGCGCCCGCGCCCGCGCCTGGCGGACCGCGTTCGGCCCGGACGCCGACGTCTTCTACGCCGGCAAGGCCTTCCTGTCCCGCGCGGTGGTGCGGTGGCTGCACGAGGAGGGGCTCAACCTCGACGTGTGCTCCGGCGGTGAGCTCACGACCGCGCTGTCCGCGGGGATGCCCGCGGAGCGGATCGCCTTCCACGGGAACAACAAGTCGGCCGAGGAGATCGAGCGGGCCGTGACCGCCGGGGTCGGCCGGATCGTGCTCGACTCCTTCCAGGAGATCGTCCGGGTCGCCCACATCGCCCAGTCGCTCGGGAAGCGGCAGCGGGTGCAGATCCGTATCACCGTCGGCGTGGAGGCGCACACCCACGAGTTCATCGCCACCGCGCACGAGGACCAGAAGTTCGGCATCCCGCTGGCCGGCGGGCAGGCCGCGGAGGCCGTGCGCCGGGCCCTTCAGCTCGACGGGCTGGAGCTCATCGGCATCCACAGCCACATCGGGTCCCAGATCTTCGACATGTCCGGGTTCGAGGTCGCCGCCCACCGGGTCGTGTCGCTGCTGCGGAGCGTGCGGGACGAGCACGGTGTCGAACTGCCGGAGATCGACCTCGGCGGTGGTCTCGGCATCGCGTACACCAGCGACGACGACCCCCGGGAGCCGCACGAGATCGCCAAGGCGCTGACGGAGATCGTCACCCGTGAGTGTGAAGCCGCGAAGCTGCGCACCCCGCGCATCTCGGTCGAGCCCGGACGCGCCGTCGTCGGCCCGACCGCCTTCACGCTGTACGAGGTCGGCACCATCAAGCCGCTGGACGGGCTGCGTACGTACGTGTCGGTCGACGGCGGCATGTCCGACAACATCCGCACCGCGCTGTACGACGCCGAGTACAGCGTCGCCCTGGTATCCAGGTCCAGTGACGTCGAGCCGATGCTCGCCCGGGTCGTCGGCAAGCACTGCGAGAGCGGGGACATCGTGGTCAGGGACGCGTTCCTGCCGGCCGACCTGGCGCCGGGCGACCTCATCGCCGTGCCCGCCACGGGCGCGTACTGCCGGTCCATGGCCAGCAACTACAACCACGTGACCCGTCCGCCGGTCGTCGCCGTGCGCGACGGCGAGGCCCGGCTCATCGTGCGCCGCGAGACGGAGGAGGACCTGCTGCGTCTCGACGTCGGCTGAGCACCGGACGGCTCGGACCCCCGGCCTCCGGACCCCCGGACGCCGGGACTCCCGTACACGCCGGGACACGGGGATCCGGGAAACCGGAAGCCGGTCGGGCCCGCCTCCGGAAGAATCCGGGTGGGCCCGTTCCCGGGAGGCGGGAAGCCGGGACGGTGGGACGGTGGAAGATCTCCGGTCTCCGCCCCCACAGAAATGAAATGGATGTCTCACGATCCGGACTGGAGGAAGAAAGTCCCGTTCGGTGAGTGAGACTGGTCGAACCGTAGAGGTATGAGGAAACGAGGTCGGATGATGCGTACGCGTCCGCTGAAGGTGGCGCTGCTGGGCTGTGGAGTGGTCGGCTCAGAGGTGGCGCGCATCATGACGACGCACGCCGACGACCTCGCCGCACGCATCGGTGCGCCCGTGGAACTCGCCGGTGTGGCCGTGCGGCGGCCGTCCAGGGTCCGGGAGGGCATCGACCCCGCCCTGGTCACCACCGACGCCACCGCGCTCGTCAAACGCGGCGACATCGACGTGGTGGTCGAGGTCATCGGCGGCATCGAGCCCGCCCGGAGCCTCATCGTGACGGCCTTCGAGCACGGCGCGTCCGTGGTCTCCGCCAACAAGGCCCTGCTCGCCCAGGACGGCGCCGCGCTGCACGCGGCGGCCGAGGACAACGGCGAGGACCTCTACTACGAGGCGGCCGTCGCCGGCGCCATCCCGCTGATCAGGCCGCTGCGCGAGTCCCTCGCCGGCGACAAGGTCAACCGCGTGCTCGGCATCGTCAACGGCACCACCAACTTCATCCTCGACAAGATGGACTCCACGGGGGCGGGCTACCAGGAGGCCCTCGACGAGGCCACCGCCCTCGGTTACGCCGAAGCCGACCCGACCGCCGACGTCGAGGGCTTCGACGCCGCCGCCAAGGCCGCCATCCTCGCCGGGATCGCCTTCCACACGCGCGTGCGCCTCGACGACGTCTACCGCGAGGGCATGACCGAGGTCACCGCCGCCGACTTCGCCGCCGCCAAGCGGATCGGCTGCACCATCAAGCTGCTCGCCATCTGCGAGCGCGCGGCCGACGGCGGGTCCGTCACCGCGCGCGTGCATCCGGCGATGATTCCGCTGAGCCACCCGCTGGCCTCCGTACGCGGCGCCTACAACGCCGTGTTCGTCGAGTCCGACGCCGCGGGACAGCTCATGTTCTACGGCCCCGGCGCCGGCGGTTCGCCCACCGCCTCCGCTGTGCTCGGCGACCTCGTCGCCGTCTGCCGCAACCGGCTCAACGGCGCCACCGGTCCCGGCGAGTCGGCGTACGCCGCGCTGCCCGTGTCGCCCATGGGCGATGTCGTCACGCGCTACCACATCAGCCTCGATGTGGCCGACAAGCCGGGTGTTCTCGCCCAGGTGGCGACCGTGTTCGCCGAGCACGGGGTGTCGATCGACACCGTTCGGCAGCAGGGAAAGGACGGCGAGGCCTCCCTCGTCGTCGTCACCCACCGCGCGTCCGACGCGTCCCTGAGCGGGACCGTCGAGGCGCTGCGCAAGCTCGACACCGTGCGGGGTGTCGCCAGCATCATGCGGGTTGAAGGAGAGTAACGAGCAATGACCCACCAGTGGCGCGGAATCATCGAGGAGTACCGGGACCGGCTGCCGGTTTCCGACACCACGCCGGTCGTGACGCTCCGTGAGGGCGGCACGCCGCTCGTGCCCGCGCAGGTGCTCTCCGAGCGCACGGGCTGCGAGGTCCACCTCAAGGTGGAGGGCGCGAACCCCACCGGGTCCTTCAAGGACCGCGGTATGACCATGGCCATCAGCAAGGCCAAGGAGGAGGGGGCGAAGGCCGTCATCTGCGCCTCCACCGGCAACACGTCCGCGTCGGCGGCCGCGTACGCGGTGCGGGCCGGGATGGTGTCGGCCGTCCTCGTCCCGCAGGGGAAGATCGCGCTCGGCAAGATGGGCCAGGCCCTCGTCCATGGCGCGAAGATCCTCCAGGTCGACGGCAACTTCGACGACTGCCTCACCCTGGCCCGGTCGCTGAGCGACAACTACCCGGTGGCGCTGGTCAATTCGGTCAACCCGGTGCGTATCGAGGGGCAGAAGACCGCCGCCTTCGAGATCGTGGACATGCTGGGCGACGCCCCCGACATCCACGTCCTGCCGGTGGGCAACGCGGGCAACATCACCGCGTACTGGAAGGGGTACACCGAGTACGCGGCCGACGGCATCGCCGCGCGGACTCCCCGGATGTGGGGGTTCCAGGCCTCCGGTTCCGCTCCGATCGTGCGCGGCGAGGTCGTCAAGGACCCGTCGACCATCGCGACCGCGATCCGTATCGGCAACCCCGCGTCCTGGCAGTTCGCGCTGGCCGCGCGGGACGAGTCCGGTGGTGTCATCGACGAGGTGACGGACCGTGAGATCCTGCGCGCCTACCGGCTGTTGGCCGCGCAGGAGGGTGTCTTCGTGGAGCCCGCGTCCGCCGCGTCGGTGGCCGGTCTGCTGAAGGCCGCCGAGCAGGGCAAGGTCGACCCGGGGCAGACCATCGTGTGCACGGTCACCGGGAACGGTCTCAAGGACCCGGACTGGGCCGTCGCGGGTGCCCCGCAGCCGGTCACCGTCCCGGTGGACGCGGCGACGGCGGCCGAGCGCCTCGGACTGGCCTGACGGAGGTACCGGACCGGCCCGGTGGAAACCGGACCGGTCCCGGCACGGTCGGGCGGTCGGCAACCGGCTGTCGACGGCTGTCGGATAGTGGCCGGATCCAGCTGGTTCCACCGCCTCGAAGTGGCCGGTTCGGCAGCCTCGGATCGGCTGGTTCCATCGCCTCGGGTCGGCCGGCCAGGAGTCGGTCGGCCCCGGCGCAACCGGGGCGCCCGGTGACGGGATCGGGCCGGTCCGTCCGCCTCGGGGCGGCTCGACGGGGGACAACCCCATCGGGGGTGCACAGGGGGCTTGCGACACGCATCGTGCGCCTCCTGTGCGCCCTATGTCGCGGCAGAACCTTCCTTCGATAGGCTGTAGTGAACCCGCCCGCCGCATATGCCTCCGCATCCGGCACGGCGTCGCGCCGCCCACTCGGCCCGAGGGTCCTCACGTACGTATCGCATTGTTCGCATCGAATGTCATTCGACAGTCCCGCAGCTCAAGGAGTTCATCGAGCGATGGCCGGTCCAGCGTTCCGCGCCGCCGCCGTCCGGGTGCGCGTCCCCGCCACCAGCGCCAATCTCGGGCCGGGCTTCGACGCCCTCGGCCTCGCGCTGGGGCTCTACGACGACGTCGTCGTCCGGGTGGCCGACTCCGGGCTGCACATCGACATCGCGGGTGAGGGCAGCGAGACCCTCCCGCGTGACGAGAGCCACCTTCTCGTACGGTCTCTGCGTACCGCGTTCGACCTGTTGGGCGGGCAGCCGCGCGGTCTGGAGATCGTGTGCGCCAACCGCATCCCGCACGGCCGCGGCCTGGGCTCCTCCTCGGCCGCCATCTGCGCCGGCATCGTGGCCGCGCGGGCCGTGACCATAGGCGGCGAGGCGAAGTTGGACGACGCCGCGCTGCTCGAACTCGCCACCGAGATCGAGGGGCACCCCGACAACGTCGCGGCCTGTCTGCTCGGCGGGTTCACGCTCTCCTGGATGGAGTCGGGATCCGCGCGGGCGATCCGTATGAAGCCCGCCGATTCAGTCGTTCCGGTGGTTTTCGTCCCCGGGAAGCCGGTACTGACGGCGACCGCGCGCGGTCTGCTCCCGCGCACCGTCCCGCACGTCGACGCCGCCACCAACGCGGGCCGTGCCGCCCTGCTCGTCGAGGCCCTCACCCGGCGCCCCGAGCTGCTGCTGCCCGCCACCGAGGACCGTCTCCACCAGGAGTACCGCGCACCCGCCATGCCGGAGAGCGCCGCACTGGTGGAACGACTGCGCGCGGACGGCATTCCGGCCGTCATCTCCGGCGCCGGACCCACCGTCATGGCACTGGCCGACGCGGGTACCGCCGACAAGGTCGAGCGGCTGGCCGGTACCGGCTGGGCTGCGAACCGGCTGAGCCTTGATCTCCAGGGAGCGAGCGTGCTGCCGCTTGCGCCCTGAGACACGGTTGCCGGATTTCGAGAGGGGGAATGTTTGTTGGATCCGGTAGTGTTAACCTCAAGTCTGCACCCGACCCCACCATGGCGAGGTGCTTCGTGTCCCCGTCCGGGACCAACATTCTTCCGGGAGCTCCCCAAGCCGCACTGCGTTCCGTACGTCGTATCTGGGCAGTACGCCGTACACGGGTGCTGAGCGGATCACAGGGCACGCTCCGGAATCGGTGCGACCACGCCGCGTGACACAGACAGTCCGTGCCACGGCTTCCTGGAAGCGCCATCACCAGAAATTCCTCTTCCGCCGTTTTGGCGGACCACCGCCCCGGCACGGTCCACACAGACGGGACCACTGCCGGACAGCACAACCGGTCGCCGAGCCAGACAGGCCGACGTCCGCTCCAGGGAAGGACCCTTCGTGAGCGACACCACCGATCTGATGGGCGCACGTGTCGAGGAGACCGCTGCCGCGCCCGCCACGGACGCCTCCGCGCCTGCCGCCGGTGCCGGCTCCCGGCGGCGCCGCGGTACCGGCCTCGAGGGCATGGTGCTGGCAGAGCTGCAGCAGGTCGCATCCGGCCTCGGCATCAGGGGCACCGCGCGTATGCGCAAGAGCCAGCTGATCGAGGTCATCAAGGAGGCGCAGGCTGGGGGTACCTCTCAGGCCGCTCCGGCGAAGTCCGCCGAGTCCGCCACCGAGACCAAGCCGAAGCGCCGGGCCACCTCGAAGGCGCGCACGGGCGACGACGCCCCCGCCGAGAAGAAGGCCGAGACTTCCGCGGACCAGGCCGAGAAGGCCGTGGCCCAGCAGCAGATCGAGATCCCCGGCCAGCCCGCGGCCGACGACACCGCAGCGGAGCGCCGCCGTCGGCGTGCCACCGCCGACGCGGGCAGCCCGGCGACGGGCGGCACCGAGACGATCGCCGCCGAGGCCAAGGGCGAGCCCAGGTCCGACGCCTCCGCGCAGTCGCAGGGCGACGCCGGTGACGGCGCCGAGGGCCGCCGCCGCGACCGCCGAGAGCGCGGCCGCGACCGCGACCGCCGGGGCAAGGACGACCAGCAGGGCGGCCAGCCGCAGCGTCAGCAGGGCCAGCAGCAGGGCGGCGGTCGCCAGGACCGTCAGGAGCGCCAGGACCGTCAGGACCGTCAGCGTGACAACGGCCCGCAGCGCGACAACGGCCCTCAGGACGACGACGACTTCGACGGCGGACGCCGTGGCCGTCGCGGCCGTTACCGCGACCGCCGTGGCCGTCGCGGCCGCGACGAGATCGGCACCGCAGAGCCGCAACTCGCCGACGACGACGTCCTGATCCCGGTCGCCGGCATCCTGGACATCCTCGACAACTACGCCTTCATCCGTACGTCGGGCTACCTGCCGGGTCCCAACGACGTGTACGTGTCCCTCGCCCAGGTCCGCAAGAACGGTCTGCGCAAGGGCGACCACGTCACCGGTGCGGTCCGTCAGCCCAAGGACGGCGAGCGCCGCGAGAAGTTCAACGCGCTGGTGCGTCTGGACTCCACCAACGGCATGGCCCCCGACTCCGGGCGCGGGCGACCGGAGTTCAACAAGCTGACGCCGCTGTACCCGCAGGACCGGCTCCGTCTGGAGACCGACCCCGGTGTGCTGACGACTCGTATCATCGACCTCGTCGCGCCGATCGGTAAGGGCCAGCGCGGTCTGATCGTGGCCCCGCCGAAGACCGGCAAGACCATGATCATGCAGGCGATCGCCAACGCGATCACGCACAACAACCCCGAGTGCCACCTGATGGTCGTCCTGGTCGACGAGCGTCCGGAAGAGGTCACCGACATGCAGCGGTCGGTCAAGGGCGAGGTCATCTCCTCGACCTTCGACCGTCCGGCCGAGGACCACACCACGGTCGCCGAGCTCGCCATCGAGCGCGCCAAGCGTCTGGTGGAGCTGGGCCACGACGTCGTCGTCCTGCTCGACTCGATCACGCGTCTGGGCCGTGCGTACAACCTCGCCGCCCCGGCCTCCGGCCGCATCCTGTCCGGTGGTGTCGACTCGACCGCGCTCTACCCGCCGAAGCGCTTCTTCGGTGCCGCGCGCAACATCGAGGACGGCGGTTCGCTGACGATCCTGGCCACCGCGCTGGTCGACACCGGCTCGCGCATGGACGAGGTCATCTTCGAGGAGTTCAAGGGCACCGGCAACGCCGAGCTCAAGCTCGACCGCAAGCTCGCCGACAAGCGCATCTTCCCCGCGGTGGACGTCGACGCGTCCGGTACCCGCAAGGAAGAGATCCTGCTCGGCAGCGACGAGCTGGCCATCGTCTGGAAGCTGCGCCGGGTGCTGCACGCGCTCGACCAGCAGCAGGCGATCGAACTGCTTCTGGACAAGATGCGGCAGACGAAGTCGAACGCCGAGTTCCTGCTCCAGATCCAGAAGACGACCCCGATGCCGGGCAACAACGACTGAGGTCGTACCGACAGGCAGTGACACACGAAGGGCCGCTCCCCGACCGGGGAGCGGCCCTTCGGGCCGTCCGGGGCCCTACTCCCCGGGCCTCGGGCCCGGGCGCCGGTGCACGAGCCTCACGCCCGGCCCTCACGCCCGGCCCTCACGCCCGGCCCTCACGCCCGGCCCTCGCGCCCGGCCCTCGCGCCCGGCCCTCGCGCCCGGCCCTCGCGCCCGGAGCCCCTCTCTCAGAGCCTCACGCTGCCGGCCGTACGACCGGCCCCGTAGCGCCCGTACGACCCCTCCCGTGCCCCTTCCGTGGCCCTTCCGCGCCCCTCCCGGCCCCGCCGTGCCCCGCGCCGTCGTGTTGCCGTCGCTGCCGGGTTGTGCGGCGAGAGCTTCGCCACAGCGGGCTCCCGCGGGGTCGTGGTGGAGCCGGGACGGCCCGCCGGCGGAAGCCGCAGGTGAGCGCCGTACGGCCCGGTTCGGCGGCGGCGCGCGGTGTACGGGCGGGCATCGGGGGAACACGGCACGTCATGCAACCTCCCGCTCGAGTTCACCCGT
Source organism: Streptomyces sp. NPDC002265 (assembly GCF_040296125.1). NCBI lineage: Bacteria > Bacillati > Actinomycetota > Actinomycetes > Kitasatosporales > Streptomycetaceae > Streptomyces > Streptomyces sp. NPDC002265. The sequence goes on from NZ_JBEOWS010000022.1 coordinate 25,679, forward strand.
CTGAGCGGATGGAGTGACGATAAAGCGACAGGGGTTTCCCCCGGTCGAGCGACGCGGAGAGTCGAGGAGCACATGTCTGCCGACAAGACGCCGGAGTCCGCCATACCCGGCGAACCCGGTTCCAGCGGCCCCCGCCGCAGCCGTGGCAGGAGCCTGATGATCATGGCCTGGACGGTGGCCGGCATCGTCGCGCTCGGCGGTGCGGGCGGCGGTTATCTGTTCCTCAGGCTCAACGACAACCTCAAGTCGATCGACATCAACCAGCTGCTGGGCACCGACCGGCCCGCCAAGGCCGACAACGGCTCCGAGAACATCCTGGTCCTGGGCTCGGACACCCGTTCCGGCGCCAACAAGAAGCTCGGCGGCGGCACCGACGACGGCAGCGCCCGCTCCGACACGGCGATGGTCGTGCACGTCTACAAGGGCCACAAGAAGGCCAGCGTGGTCTCCATCCCGCGCGACACCCTCGTCGACCGCCCCGCGTGCACGGACGCCCACGGCGCCACGCACCGGGCCGCGACCGGGGTGATGTTCAACTCCGCGTACACCACCGGCGGCGCCGCCTGCGCGGTGAAGACGGTCGAGGCCCTCAGCGGGATGCGCATGGACCACTACCTGGAGGTCGACTTCAGCGGCTTCCAGCGGCTCGTCGACGAACTCGGCGGCGTCGAGGTCACCACCACCCGGAACATCAGCGACCACCAGAGCCACCTGGACCTGAAGGCCGGCACCCACCGGCTCACCGGCCGGCAGGCGCTCGCCCTGGTGCGCACCCGGCACGGCGTCGGCGACGGCTCCGACCTCGGCCGGATCCAGCTCCAGCAGGCGTTCATCAAGGCCCTGGTCACCCAGGTCAGGAACATCGGCCTCTTCACCAGCCCCACCGAGCTGGTCGACCTCGCCGACACCGCGACCAAGGCCGTCACCACCGACTCGGAGCTGGGCTCGGTGAACTCCCTGCTCGACTTCACGAACGGGCTGAAGCGGATCAGTCCGTCCCATATGACCATGGTCACCCTCCCGGTGCGGTACGACCCCGCCGACCCCAACCGCGTCGTCGTCGCCGACGCGAAGGCGAAACTGGTCTGGGACGCCCTGAAGGCCGACCGGGCCGTGCCGAAGGCCGCCACGCAGGGCACCGCGAGCGGTGCCGCCAAGGGGGTCGTGGCCTCGCCCTGAGCCGCTCGCGGGGGCGCGGGGAATAGATGCGCCCGCCTCTCGGTTTTGGGGGATGCGGCCAGTCCTGGCAGACTGGTACGTCGGCTCCGGTTCACGCTCCCGCATCCCGCGGCGGCGACCCGGCGCCCTCCCGAAACTAGGAGACACCTTGAAGCGCGACATCCACCCCGAGTACGTCGAGACGCAGGTCAGCTGCACCTGTGGCGCGTCGTTCACCACCCGTAGCACCATCACGTCCGGAGCCATCCGGGCCGAGGTCTGCTCCGAGTGCCACCCGTTCTACACGGGCAAGCAGAAGATCCTCGACACCGGTGGCCGTGTGGCCCGCTTCGAGGCCCGCTTCGGCAAGGCTGCTGCCGGCTCCAAGAAGTAGCGAGCCCCATTTCGCCGGTCCACGGTCGCGCCCTTCACCGGGGTGCGCCCGGGACCGGCGTTTTTGGTCGCCCGTCTTCCCCTTCGCAACGCAGTACAGGAGCCCAAGATGTTCGAGGCCGTCGAGGAACTCGTCGGTGAGCACGCCGACCTGGAGACGAAGCTCGCCGACCCGTCGGTCCACGCCGACCAGGCGAACGCGCGCAAGCTGAACAAGCGCTACGCCGAGCTCACCCCGATCGTCGGCACCTTCCGCTCCTGGAAGCAGACCGGCGACGACATCGAGACCGCGCGCGAACTGGCCGCCGACGACCCGGACTTCGCCGCCGAGGTCAAGGAGCTGGAGAAGCAGCGCGAAGAGCTGACGGAGAAGCTGCGGCTGCTCCTCGTCCCGCGCGACCCCAGCGACGACAAGGACGTCATCCTGGAGATCAAGGCGGGCGCGGGCGGCGACGAGTCCGCGCTGTTCGCGGGCGACCTGCTGCGCATGTACCTGCGCTACGCCGAGCGCATCGGCTGGAAGACCGAGATCATCGACGCCACCGAGTCCGAGCTGGGCGGCTACAAGGACGTCCAGGTCGCGGTGAAGACCAAGGGCGGCCAGGGCGCCACCGAGCCCGGCCAGGGCGTCTGGGCCCGGCTGAAGTACGAGGGCGGCGTGCACCGCGTGCAGCGGGTGCCGGCCACCGAGTCCGCGGGCCGCATCCACACCTCGGCGGCGGGCGTGCTGGTCACCCCGGAGGCCGAGGAGGTCGACGTGGAGATCAACCCGAACGACCTGCGCATCGACGTCTACCGCTCGTCCGGCCCCGGCGGCCAGTCCGTCAACACCACCGACTCCGCGGTGCGCATCACGCACCTGCCCACCGGAGTCGTCGCCTCCTGCCAGAACGAGAAGAGCCAGTTGCAGAACAAGGAGCAGGCGATGCGTATCCTGCGCTCCAGGCTGCTTGCGGCGGCTCAGGAGGAAGCGGAGCGGGAGGCCGCCGACGCCCGCCGCAGCCAGGTCCGCACCGTCGACCGCTCCGAGAAGATCCGTACGTACAACTTCCCGGAGAACCGGCTCTCGGACCACCGCGTCGGCTTCAAGGCGTACAACCTGGACCAGGTCCTGGACGGCGAACTCGACGCGGTGATCCAGGCCTGCGTCGACGCGGACTCGGCCGCCAAGCTCGCGGCCGCGTAAGGGCGGACGTACCCACGTACGAGGACGAGTACGACACGGAGGACTTGCGTGAACCTGCTGCTCGCAGAGGTGGCCCAGGCCACCCAGCGGCTGGCCGACGCCGGCGTGCCCTCGCCGCGCAACGACGCGGAGGAGCTCGCCGCGTTCGTGCACGGCGTGAAGCGGGGCGCGCTGCACTCCGTGAAGGACGCGGACTTCGACGCCCGCTACTGGGAGGTCATCGCGCGCCGTGAGCAGCGCGAGCCGCTCCAGCACATCACCGGCCGTGCCTTCTTCCGCTACCTGGAGCTCCAGGTCGGCCCCGGGGTCTTCGTGCCGCGTCCGGAGACGGAGTCCGTGGTCGGCTGGGCCATAGACGCCGTGCGCGCCATGGACGTGGTCGAGCCGCTGATCGTCGACCTGTGCACCGGCTCGGGCGCCATCGCGCTCGCGCTCGCCCAGGAGGTGCCGCGCTCGCGCGTGCACGCCGTGGAGCTGTCCGAGGACGCGCTGCGGTGGACCCGCAAGAACATGGAGGGGTCCAGGGTCGATCTGCGCCAGGGAGACGCCCTGAACGCCTTCCACGACCTCGACGGCCAGGTCGACCTGGTCATCTCCAACCCGCCGTACATCCCGCTGACGGAATGGGAGTACGTCGCTCCCGAGGCGCGGGACTACGATCCCGAGCTCGCCCTGTTCTCGGGCGAGGACGGACTCGAACTCATCCGCGGCCTGGAGCGCACCGCGCACCGGCTGCTGCGCCCCGGCGGTGTCGTCGTCGTCGAGCACGCCGACACCCAGGGCGGCCAGGTGCCGTGGATCTTCACCGAGGAGAAGGGCTGGGCCGACGCGGCCGACCACCCCGACCTCAACAACCGCCCTCGGTTCGCGACCGCCCGCAAGGCGATGCCGTGACCGGCGCGTCCCAGACTTCAGCCCAGCAGTACGTGTACGAGGAGGCCCGCTAGATGGCACGGCGTTACGACACCAACGACGCGACCGACCGAGTGACCGGTCTGCGCGAGGCCGCGTCCGCCGTCCGCCGGGGCGAACTCGTGGTGCTGCCGACGGACACGGTGTACGGCATCGGGGCCGACGCGTTCTCCTCGGCGGCCGTCGCCGACCTCCTCGACGCCAAGGGCCGGGGCCGCTCCATGCCCACGCCCGTCCTCATCGGCTCCCCGAACACCCTGCACGGCCTCGTCACGGACTTCTCCGAGCTGGCCTGGGAGCTGGTGGACGCCTTCTGGCCGGGCGCGCTGACGCTCGTCGCCAGGCACCAGCCGTCGCTCCAGTGGGACCTGGGGGACACCCGTGGCACCGTCGCCGTGCGCATGCCGCTGCACCCGGTCGCCATCGAGCTGCTGACCGAGGTCGGCCCGATGGCGGTCTCCTCCGCGAACCTGACCGGACACCCGTCCCCCGAGACCTGCGACGCCGCCCAGGAGATGCTGGGCGACTCCGTCTCCGTCTACCTGGACGGCGGCCCGACCCCCGGCAACGTGCCGTCCTCGATCGTCGACGTCACCCGTGAGGTGCCGCTGCTGCTGCGGGCCGGCGCGATCTCCGCGGAGGAGCTGCGCAAGGTCGTACCCGACCTCGAGGTGGCGAATTGACGGCCCCCCTCGGCCCCGAGCTCCCGGCCGCCCGCGCGCAGGGGGCACCCCCATGCGTGGCATAGGCAGCGCGGAAGTGACGGGCACCTTCGGGTTCCCGCGTGACACCTTTCGCATCCTCCACGTCAGCACCGGCAACGTGTGCCGTTCGCCGATCACCGAGCGTCTGACCCGCCACTTCGTGACGGACCGGCTCGGCGGTCTGCTCAGCGGCGGGCTGATCGTGGAGAGCGCGGGCACGTGGGGCCACGAGGGCGCGCCCATGGAGGCCAACGCGGAGACCGTGCTGGCCGACTTCGGCGCGGACGCCTCCGGCTTCGTCGGCCGGGAGCTCCTCGACGAGCACGTCATCATGGCCGACCTGGTCCTGACGGCGACCCGCGACCACCGGGCCCAGGTGATCTCGATGGGGCACTCGGCGGGGCTGCGCACGTTCACGCTGAAGGAGTTCACCCGGCTGGTCCGCGCGATCGACCCGGCGACCCTGCCGCCCCTGGAGGACGGGGTGGTCATGCGGGCCCGCGCGCTGGTGCGGGCGGCCGCGGCGCTGCGCGGCTGGCTGCTGGCCCCGACCGCCGAGGCGGACGAGGTGTTCGACCCGTACGGGGCACCGCTGCCGTTCTTCCGGTCCATCGGGGACGAGATACACGAGGCGCTGGATCCGGTGGTGACGGCGCTGACCGGGGTACCGGCGCGGATGTAGGACCCGCCCGGCGGTGCCGGGCGAGCCGGGTGCCCCCGGCCTACATTGGACGTACGTCACCGTCGACGCGTCCGGAGTCCATCATGGCCGTCACACATGCCCTCGAGGCCGACGTCCTGCGCAGGCAGGACCCCGAACTGGCCGAGGTCCTGCTCGCCGAGCAGGACCGGCAGTCGACGTCCTTGCAGCTGATCGCCGCCGAGAACTTCACCTCGCCGGCCGTGCTGGCCGCACTCGGCTCACCGCTGGCGAACAAGTACGCCGAGGGGTATCCGGGGGCCCGCCACCACGGCGGGTGCGAGATCGTGGACGTCGCCGAGCGGATCGCGGTGGACCGGGCGAAGGCGCTGTTCGGGGCCGAGCACGCCAATGTGCAGTCGCACTCCGGGTCGTCCGCCGTCCTCGCCGCGTACGCCGCGCTGCTGCGGCCCGGCGACACGGTCCTCGCCCTCGGGCTGCCGTACGGAGGCCATCTCACGCACGGCTCGCCGGTCAACTTCTCCGGACGCTGGTTCGACTTCGTGGGGTACGGCGTCGATGCCGAGAGCGGACTGATCGACTACGACCAGGTGCGCACCCTGGCCCGTACGCACCGGCCCAAGGCGATCGTGTGCGGCTCCATCGCCTACCCCCGGCACCTCGACTACGCCCTGTTCCGGGAGGTGGCCGACGAGGTGGGCGCCGCCCTCATCGCCGACGCGGCCCATCCCATCGGGCTGGTCGCCGGGGGAGCGGCGCCCAGCCCGGTGCCGTACGCCGACATCGTGTGCGCCACCACGCACAAGGTGCTGCGCGGGCCCCGCGGCGGCATGATCCTGTGCGGCGGCGACCTGGCCGAGCGGGTGGACCGGGCCGTCTTCCCGTTCACACAGGGCGGCGCCCAGATGCACACCATCGCCGCGAAGGCGGTGGCGTTCGGCGAGGCGGCGACGCCCGCCTTCACCCTCTACGCCCATCAGGTGGTCGCCAACGCGAAGGTCCTGGCGGCCGGGCTGGCGGCGGAGGGACTGGTCGTCACCACCGGCGGGACCGACACCCACCTGATCACCGCCGATCCGGGGCCGCTCGGTGTCGACGGGCGTGCGGCGCGGGGGCGGCTCGCGGCGGCCGGGATGGTCCTGGACTGCTGTGCGCTGCCGCACGGCGACACCCGTGGCCTGCGCCTGGGCACCGCCGCGGTGACCACACAGGGCATGGGGGAGGCCGAGATGACGCGGATCGCCGTACTGCTCGCGAGCGTGCTGCGGGGCGATGTCGAGACCGTCCTGGCCAGGGAGGAGGCGCGGCAACTGGCGCTGGAATTTCCGCCGTATTCCGGCTGAACGGGGGTAGGCGCACACGGGTGCACAGACTCACGTGCAACCATCGTCGCTACCCGGAAGTCCCCAACCATATGCGTCCCTCGCTAGGGTGTGGGGCTGAGATGGCCTGCGAGACCTGTGGGGAAGCCCGTGCGTGAATACCTGCTGACGCTCTGCATCACGGCCGCCGTGACGTATCTGCTGACAGGGCCGGTACGTAAGTTCGCGATCGTGGCCGGAGCGATGCCGGAGATCCGGGCACGTGACGTGCACCGGGAGCCCACTCCGCGGCTCGGCGGGATCGCGATGTTCTTCGGCCTGTGCGCCGGACTGCTGGTCGCGGACCACCTCACCAACCTCAACGAGGTCTTCGAGAAGTCGAACGAGCCGCGCGCGCTGCTCTCCGGAGCCGCGCTGATCTGGCTGATCGGCGTCCTGGACGACAAGTTCGAGATCGACGCCCTGATCAAGCTGGGCGGCCAGATGATCGCCGCAGGTGTGATGGTCATGCAGGGTCTGACGATCCTGTGGCTGCCGGTGCCGGGCGTCGGCACCGTGGCGCTGACCCAGTGGCAGGGCACCCTGCTGACCGTGGCGCTGGTCGTCATCACGATCAACGCGGTCAACTTCGTGGACGGTCTCGACGGTCTGGCCGCCGGCATGGTGTGCATCGCGGCGGCCGCGTTCTTCATGTACGCCTACCGGATCTGGTACTCGTACGGCATCGAGGCGGCCGCTCCGGCCACGCTGTTCGCGGCGATCCTGATGGGCATGTGCCTGGGCTTCCTGCCGCACAACGCGCATCCCGCGCGGATCTTCATGGGCGACTCGGGTTCGATGCTGATCGGCCTGGTGCTGGCGGCCGGCGCGATCTCCGTGACCGGGCAGGTCGACCCGGACGTGATGAAGCTGTTCTCCGGGTCCGAGCGCAGCGCCGTGCACCAGATGGTGCCGGTCTACATCCCGCTGCTGATGCCGCTGACCATCATCGCGATCCCGGCCGCCGACCTGGTCCTGGCCATCGTGCGGCGCACCTGGCGCGGCCAGTCGCCGTTCGCGGCGGACCGCGGGCATCTGCACCACCGGCTGCTGGAGATCGGGCACTCGCACAGCCGCGCGGTGCTGATCATGTACTTCTGGTCCGCGCTGATCTCCTTCGGCGCGCTCGCCTACTCCGTGAACGCGGCGTCCATGTGGATCGTGCTCGGCGTGGTCTTCTTCTGCGCACTGGGCCTGGTGCTGCTTCTGCTGCCGCGGTTCGCGCCGCGCGCCCCGCGCTGGGCCGAGGCGTTCGTGCCGCCGCGCTACCGGCGCCGCAAGGCCCGTGCCGCGGCCGGTGCGCAGGAGGCGGCCGGGGCGGCCGACGAGGAGCGGGCTGCGGACGCCGAGGCCGCTCCGGCCGAGCGGGTGCCCGTCGAGGCCGCGTCCGCCGATGACGTGCCTGCCGAGGACGTGCCCGGGGACGAGGAACTGGCTCCGGTCGCGGCCGGGATGCACGGGGCGTCAGGGGTCAACGGGGCGACCGCCATCGGCGCTCGCGCACGCGTGCGTTGACATCACAAGGTAAGAATCTGACTAGAGCATTGCCAAGTCGTGGGGGAGCAAAGCATCCCAATACCAGACACATTGGCCGTGTTTTTGCACAGACGCGCAGCGTCAGTCTCATGTGTGACAGCAAGCACACCTACCAGGTAAAGACCTCATCAAATAGTTTGTGATACGGTTCACGAGAACCCGGGATGGAGCCGAAGGACCGTAATGCGACGGTCCCTTGGCGCGAGGGCACCAACACTCGACCCGGGACTACGCTCGTCCATGACGACACCCCTGCCCCCCTTGAAAGCGGAGTTGCCGCCATGCCGTCCAACGACGTCCGGATCCTGGCCCAGGCTGCTGTGCCCACGGCTGCCGTCGGCGCGATCGCCGCCGTCGTCAGCGGCGTGGTCGCGGGCGGCAAGGGTGCGGTCGGGGCGATCGTCGCGACGCTGATCGTGATCCTCTTCATGGGAATCGGGCTCTACGTACTGCAGCGCACCGCCAGATCGCTTCCGCACCTGTTCCAGGCAATGGGTCTGATGCTCTACGCGGCGCAGATCCTGCTGCTGTTCATCTTCGTCGCGGCCTTCAAGCACACGACGCTGTTCAACCCCCGGGCCTTCGCGCTCACGCTCGTCGCCGGCACTCTCACGTGGATCGCCGCGCAGACGCGTGCTCACATGAAGTCCAAGATTCTCTACGTCGAACCCGATTCGACCACCTCTTCGAAGGGTGACGGGCCCGAAAAGCCGGGTCACCAGTCGTGAGGGGTAGGGCCGGGATAAAGCCGCACGAGAGATCCTGCTATCGTCCGGTGCCAACTGCGGCATCGCGGGCGCGGGCATCCGAGCTGACGCCTGTTCGATCGCGAGGCGAGATGCCCCTCAGCCGCCCCCACATCCGTTACACCAGTCCCGTGCCGAACCGCGGCTCCGTGCCGCGCCGACACAACGAGGTTGCCGTACCTATGCGCCACGATGAAGGAGCCCGCGGTGAGTGCTGACCCGACGCAGACGCTCGCTTTCGACACGAGCTGCCACCTGTTCGACGGGTGTGGCTTCCCGGCTCCGGGCCTGCACTCGTTCATGTTCGAGCCGCTCTGGGGCGACACCGACGGCCTGTACTTCAACAAGCCGATGCTGCTGGCACTGCTCGGTTCCATCATCGTGGTGGGCTTCTTCTGGGCGGCTTTCGCCAAGCCGAAGCTCGTCCCGGGCAAGCTCCAGATGGTCGCCGAGGCCGGCTACGACTTCGTCCGGACCGGCATCGTCTACCAGACGATCGGCAAGCGCGAGGGCGAGAAGTACGTCCCGCTCGCCGTCTCGCTGTTCTTCTTCATCTGGATGATGAACCTCTGGTCGATCATCCCGGTCGCCTCCTTCCCGGTGACCTCGATCATCGCCTACCCGGCGGTGCTCGCCCTGATCGTCTACGTCACCTGGGTCTCGCTGACGTTCAAGCGCCACGGTTTCGTCGGCTTCTTCAAGAACGTCACCGGCTACGACAAGTCGCTCGGTGCGGTGCTGCCGCTGTCGATGACCATCGAGTTCTTCTCGAACCTGCTGGTCCGCCCGTTCACGCACGCGGTCCGACTGTTCGCGAACATGTTCGCCGGCCACACCCTGCTGCTGCTCTTCACGATCGCCAGCTGGTACATGCTGAACGGCATCGGCATCGCGTACTCGGCCGTCTCGTTCGTGATGGTCATCGTGATGACCGCCTTCGAGCTCTTCATCCAGGCTGTCCAGGCGTACGTCTTCGTCCTCCTGACCTGCACCTTCATCCAGGGCGCGCTCGCCGAGCACCACTGAGTCGCTCCCTCACCCAAGAGACATCCGGTGGCCAACCCCCACCGGTCACTGAAAGAGAAGGAAGAACCGGCATGTCCGCTCTCCAGACCCTCGCTGCGGTTGACGGCAACCTCGGCTCCATCGGTTACGGCCTCGCCGCGATCGGCCCGGGCGTCGGCGTCGGCATCATCTTCGGTAACGGCACCCAGGCCCTCGCCCGCCAGCCCGAGGCGGCCGGTCTGATCCGCGCCAACCAGATCCTCGGCTTCGCTTTCTGTGAGGCGCTGGCCCTCATCGGCCTCGTCATGCCGTTCGTCTACTAAGACGAACGACAGCGACAGCCCCATTCGACGAAAGGCACTGATGTGAACCCCCTGGTTCAGCTGGCGGCCGAGGCGGAGAAGGAGAACCCCCTCATTCCGCCGTGGCCGGAGCTCGTCATCGGCCTGATCGCCTTCGTCATCGTCTTCGGCTTCCTCGCCAAGAAGCTTCTTCCGACCATCAACAAGGTCCTGGAAGAGCGTCGCGAGGCCATCGAGGGCGGTATCGAGAAGGCCGAGGCCGCACAGACCGAGGCCCAGAGCGTCCTTGAGCAGTACAAGGCCCAGCTCGCCGAGGCCCGCCACGAGGCCGCGCGGCTGCGCCAGGAGGCGCAGGAGCAGGGCGCCACGCTCATCGCCGAGATGCGCGCGGAAGGCCAGCGGCAGCGCGAGGAGATCGTCGCCGCCGGTCACTCGCAGATCGAGGCAGACCGCAAGGCCGCCGCGTCCGCGCTGCGGCAGGACGTCGGCAAGCTCGCCACCGACCTGGCCGGCAAGCTGGTCGGCGAGTCCCTCGAGGACCACGCCCGCCAGAGCCGTGTGATCGACCGCTTCCTCGACGAGCTCGAGGAGAAGGCCGAGGCGGCTCGATGACAGCACACGGAGCGAGCCGCGAGGCGTTCGCAGCTGCCCGTGAGCGTCTCGACGCGCTGACGGACTCCACGTCCGTGGACGCGGCCCGGCTCGCCGACGAGCTGGCCGCCGTCACCGCGCTGCTCGACCGCGAGGTGTCGCTGCGTCGGGTCCTCACCGACCCGGCGCAGGCCGGTGAGGCCAAGGCCGAGCTGGTCCAGCGCCTGCTCGCCGGCCAGGTCAGCGGCACCACCGCCGACCTGGTGGCAGGCACGGTGCGCTCGCGCTGGTCGCAGCCTCGCGACCTGGTCGACGCGCTGGAGGAGCTGGCGAGCATCGCCGACCTCACCGCCGCGGAGAAGGCGGGCACGCTCGACGACGTCGAGGACGAGCTGTTCCGGTTCGGCCGGATCGTCTCCTCGAACACCGAGCTGCGCGCCGCGCTGACCGACCGCAAGGCCACCGTCGCGGCCAAGACCGAGCTGCTGAACCGGCTGCTCGGCGGCCGGGCGAAGGCCACCACCGAGCGTCTGGTGACGCGTCTGGTGACCGCCGCGCGCGGACGTAGCCTGGAGACGGGACTCGAGTCCCTGTCCACGCTCGCCGCCGAGCGCCGGGACCGCGCCGTCGCCGTCGTCACCTCGGCGGTGCCGCTCAGCGACACGCAGAAGCAGCGCCTGGGCGCCGCCCTCGCAAAGCTCTACGGCCGCAGGATGCACCTCAACCTCGACGTCGACCCCTCGGTCGTCGGCGGGATGCGGGTGCAGGTCGGTGACGAGGTCATCAACGGCTCCGTCGCGGACCGTATCGAGGACGCCGGCCGCCGACTGGCGAGCTAGCACCCCCGCGGCAACTCAATAAGCAGTACGTAAGCAATTACGGCCCTGGTTGGGCCGTGCAGAGGATTCACCTCTTTCAGGGGGGAGTCCCCATCCCCCCAAAGTGAAACTTCGGGCCCAACAAGGAGAGCAGGGAACCCAGATGGCGGAGCTCACGATCCGGCCGGAGGAGATCCGGGACGCGCTGGAGAACTTCGTCCAGTCGTACAAGCCGGACGCGGCCTCGCGCGAGGAGGTCGGTACGGTCACCCTTGCCGGCGACGGCATCGCGAAGGTCGAGGGTCTCCCCTCGGCCATGGCCAACGAACTGCTGAAGTTCGAGGACGGCACCCTCGGCCTCGCGCTCAACCTGGAAGAGCGCGAGATCGGCGCCATCGTCCTCGGTGAGTTCAGCGGCATCGAGGAGGGTCAGCCGGTGCACCGCACCGGTGAGGTGCTCTCCGTGGCTGTCGGCGAGGGATACCTCGGCCGCGTCGTCGACCCGCTCGGCAACCCGATCGACGGCCTCGGCGAGATCGAGACGTCCGGCCGCCGCGCCCTGGAGCTTCAGGCTCCGGGCGTCATGGCCCGTAAGTCGGTGCACGAGCCGATGGAGACCGGCTACAAGGCCGTCGACGCGATGACCCCGGTCGGCCGCGGCCAGCGTCAGCTGATCATCGGCGACCGCCAGACCGGCAAGACCGCCCTGGCCGTCGACACGATCATCAACCAGCGCGACAACTGGCGCTCGGGCGACCCGAAGAAGCAGGTCCGCTGCGTCTACGTCGCCATCGGCCAGAAGGGCTCGACCATCGCCTCCGTGCGTGGCGCCCTGGAAGAGGCCGGCGCGCTGGAGTACACGACCATCGTCGCCGCCCCGGCGTCCGACCCGGCCGGCTTCAAGTACCTGGCGCCGTACACCGGTTCGGCCATCGGCCAGCAGTGGATGTACGAGGGCAAGCACGTCCTCATCATCTTCGACGACCTCTCGAAGCAGGCCGACGCCTACCGCGCCGTGTCGCTGCTGCTGCGTCGCCCGCCGGGCCGCGAGGCCTACCCCGGTGACGTCTTCTACCTGCACTCCCGTCTGCTGGAGCGCTGCGCGAAGCTCTCCGACGAGCTGGGCGCCGGTTCGATGACGGGTCTGCCGATCGTCGAGACGAAGGCCAACGACGTCTCGGCGTTCATCCCGACCAACGTCATCTCCATCACCGACGGCCAGTGCTTCCTGGAGTCGGACCTGTTCAACGCCGGTCAGCGCCCCGCGCTGAACGTCGGTATCTCCGTCTCCCGAGTCGGTGGTTCCGCGCAGCACAAGGCGATGAAGCAGGTCTCCGGCCGTCTGCGCCTCGACCTGGCCCAGTACCGCGAGCTGGAGGCGTTCGCCGCCTTCGGTTCCGACCTGGACGCCGCGTCGAAGTCGCAGCTGGAGCGCGGTCAGCGCCTGGTCGAGCTGCTCAAGCAGGCTCAGTACCAGCCGATGCCGACCGAGGACCAGGTCGTCTCCGTGTGGGCCGGCACCACCGGCAAGATGGACGACGTCCCGGTCGCCGACATCCGCCGCTTCGAGAAGGAGCTGCTTGAGTACCTGCACCGCAAGGAGCAGGGCCTCATGACCTCCATCAAGGAGGGCGGCAAGATGTCGGACGACACCCTCACCGCTGTTGCCGACGCGATCGCCGCCTTCAAGAAGCAGTTCGAGACCTCGGACGGCAAGCTTCTCGGCGAGGACGCCCCGGCCGCGGCCAAGTGACGTAAGGAAGGGACCTGACTCATGGGAGCCCAGCTCCGGGTCTACAAGCGTCGCATCCGATCCGTCACCGCGACCAAGAAGATCACGAAGGCGATGGAGATGATCGCCGCCTCGCGTGTCGTCAAGGCACAGCGCAAGGTGGCGGCCTCCACGCCGTACGCGACCGAGCTCACCCGCGCGGTCACGGCGGTCGGTACCGGCTCGAACACGAAGCACCCGCTGACCACGCAGGCCGAGACGGTCGTGCGGTCCGCGGTGCTGCTCCTGACGAGCGACCGCGGTCTCGCAGGCGCGTTCAACTCCAACGCCATCAAGGCCGCGGAGAAGCTGACCGCGCGCCTGGAGGCCGAGGGCAAGCAGGTCGACACGTACATCGTCGGCCGGCGCGGTCTGGCCCACTACAACTTCCGCGAGCGCAAGGTCGTGGAGTCGTGGTCGGGCTTCACCGACGAGCCCTCGTACGCGGACGCCAAGAAGGTCGCGGCTCCGCTGATCGAGGCCATCGAGAAGGACACGGCCGACGGCGGCGTGGATGAACTCCACATCGTCTTCACCGAGTTCGTGTCGATGATGACGCAGACGGCGCTCGACGACCGTCTGCTCCCGCTCAGCCTCGAAGAGGTCGCGCAGGAGGCGGCGCCGCAGGGCGAGATCCTTCCGCTCTACGACTTCGAGCCCTCGGCGGAGGACGTCCTCGACGCCCTGCTGCCGCGCTACGTCGAGAGCCGTATCTACAACGCGCTGCTCCAGTCGGCTGCTTCCAAGCACGCCGCCACGCGCCGCGCGATGAAGTCGGCGACCGACAACGCGGGCGAGCTGATCAACACGCTCTCCCGTCTTGCCAACGCGGCCCGCCAGGCCGAAATCACCCAGGAAATCAGCGAGATCGTCGGTGGCGCCAGCGCCCTTGCCGACGCGACCGCGGGGAGTGACAAGTAATGACGACGACTTCTGAGACGGCCGTTGCCACGGGCCGCGTCGCCCGGGTCATCGGCCCGGTCGTCGACGTGGAGTTCCCCGTCGACGCGATGCCGGAGATCTACAACGCCCTGCACGTCGAGGTCGCAGACCCGGCGAACGAGGGCGAGAAGAAGACGCTGACCCTGGAGGTCGCCCAGCACCTGGGTGACGGCCTGGTCCGCACCATCTCGATGCAGCCCACCGACGGTCTGGTCCGCCAGGCCCCGGTGACCGACACCGGCACGGGCATCACCGTCCCGGTCGGCGACTTCACCAAGGGCAAGGTGTTCAACACCCTCGGTGAGGTGCTGAACGTCGACGAGAAGTACGAGGGCGAGCGCTGGTCCATCCACCGCAAGGCCCCGAACTTCGACGAGCTCGAGTCGAAGACCGAGATGTTCGAGACCGGCGTCAAGGTCATCGACCTTCTCACCCCGTACGTCAAGGGTGGAAAGATCGGTCTGTTCGGTGGTGCCGGCGTCGGCAAGACGGTGCTCATCCAGGAGATGATCTACCGCGTCGCCAACAACCACGACGGTGTCTCCGTGTTCGCCGGTGTCGGTGAGCGCACCCGTGAGGGCAACGACCTCATCGAGGAGATGGCGGACTCGGGCGTCATCGACAAGACGGCCCTTGTCTTCGGCCAGATGGACGAGCCCCCGGGCACCCGTCTGCGCGTGGCCCTGGCCGGTCTGACCATGGCGGAGTACTTCCGCGATGTGCAGAAGCAGGACGTGCTGTTCTTCATCGACAACATCTTCCGCTTCACGCAGGCCGGTTCCGAGGTCTCGACCCTGCTCGGCCGTATGCCCTCCGCGGTGGGTTACCAGCCGAACCTGGCCGACGAGATGGGTCTCCTCCAGGAGCGCATCACCTCGACCCGTGGTCACTCGATCACCTCGATGCAGGCGATCTACGTCCCCGCGGACGACCTGACCGACCCGGCCCCGGCCACCACGTTCGCCCACCTCGACGCGACGACGGTTCTCTCCCGTCCGATCTCCGAGAAGGGCATCTACCCGGCCGTGGACCCGCTGGACTCCACGTCCCGCATCCTGGACCCGCGCTACATCGCGGCGGACCACTACAACACCGCCATGCGTGTGAAGACGGTCCTCCAGAAGTACAAGGACCTCCAGGACATCATCGCGATCCTCGGTATCGACGAGCTCGGCGAGGAGGACAAGCTCGTCGTCCACCGTGCCCGTCGCGTGGAGCGCTTCCTGTCCCAGAACACCCACGTCGCCAAGCAGTTCACCGGCGTCGACGGGTCGGACGTCCCGCTGGACGAGTCGATCACCGCGTTCAACGCGATCATCGACGGCGAGTACGACCACTTCCCGGAGCAGGCGTTCTTCCTCTGCGGTGGCATTGAGGACCTCAAGGCCAACGCCAAGGAGCTGGGCGTCTCCTGAGCCTCGCGCTCTTGACGAAGGGGGCGGGCGCGTCCCGCCCCCTTCGTCACGCCCACTAGACTTGTAACCAACACCCGGCAGACCCGCCGGGTGGTGACCCGAGGAGCCAACCTTGGCTGCTGAGCTGCACGTCGCGTTGGTCGCGGCCGACCGAGAGGTCTGGACCGGCGAGGCGACCCTGGTCGTCGCGCGCACCACGTCCGGCGACATCGGCGTCATGCCCGGTCACCAGCCGCTGCTCGGTGTGCTGGAGTCGGGCCCGGTGACCATCCGTACGCGTGAGGGGGGAACGGTCGTCGCTGCGGTGCACGGCGGTTTCATCTCGTTCGCGGACAACAAGCTGTCGCTGCTGGCCGAGATCGCCGAGCTGTCGGACGAGATCGACGTCCAGCGCGTGGAGCGTGAGCTGGAGCGCGCGAAGGCGGAGGGCGACGCCCACGCCGAGCGCCGTGCGGACGTACGACTGCGCGCGGCGGCAGCGCGCTAGCAGGCGCGCTGTGCATTGACGTCCCTCAGCCGCGGCTGGGACCGGAGCGATCCGGTGCCGGTCGCGGCTGAGGCAGATCTGGATGTTTTTTCCGTTCCGTTATCTATTTACGGTTCTCTAGGAGACGAGGAGGTCGGTGCCGATGGTCCTCGCTCTGACTGTGTGCGCAATCGTCGTCGCCCTGGTGGTGGTGGGGCTGTTCGTCTTCGGACTGCGGCGCAGACTCATCCAGCGCTCGGGCGGCACCTTCGATTGCAGCCTGCGCTGGGACGTTCCCGAGAAGTCCGACACCAGCGGCAAGGGCTGGAGCTACGGCGTCGCCCGCTACAACGGCGACCGCATCGAGTGGTACCGGGTCTTCTCCTACGCCCCCCGCCCGCGTCGCATCCTGGAGCGCGCGTCGATCGAGGTGGCCGGCCGCCGGCTGCCCGACGGCGAGGAGGAACTGGCGCTGCTGTCCGACTCGGTGATCCTCGCGTGTCTGCACCGCGGCACCCGTCTGGAACTGGCGATGAGCGAGGACGCGCTGACCGGTTTTCTCGCCTGGCTGGAGGCGGCCCCGCCCGGCCAGCGGGTGAACGTCGCGTAGCGACGTTCAGGGCCCCGCTGGGTGGGGGTCCCCCCGGCCGCGGAGCGGTTGGGGGAGGGTGAACGTCGCCTGAGGCTCGGCTGACGTTCCCCCCCCATACGACGACGCTCCCCTGGACCAGGTCCAGGGGAGCGTCGGTCTTTCAGCCTCCGAACTGTTCTACGACAGTCCGCTGTTGAGGGCGCTCACCAGCTCACCGTTGCTGGTGTCGCCGCTGAACTCCCAGAAGAAGGCGCCGCCGAGGCCCTGGGACTTGGCCCAGGCCATCTTGGTGCCGATGGTGGCCGGGGTGTCGTAGGACCACCAGTTGTTGCCGCAGAAGGCGTACGCCGTACCGGCCACGAGGCCGGTGGACGGGCAGGACGTCTTGAGCACCTTGTAGTCCTCGATGCCCTGCTCGTAGGTGCCGGCCGCCGGGCCGGTCGCGGTGCCGCCGGGCGCCGCCTGGGTGACGCCGGTCCAGCCGCGGCCGTAGAAGCCGATGCCGATGAGGAGCTTGCTCGCGGGCACGCCCTTCGCCTTGAACTTGGCGATCGCGTCGGCGGTGGTGAAGCCGGGGGTCGGGATGCCGCTGTACGAGGTGAGCGGGGAGTGCGGGGCGGTCGGGCCCTGGGCGTTGAACGCGCCGAAGAAGTCGTACGACATCACGTTGTACCAGTCGACGTACTGCGAGGCGCCCGCGTAGTCGGCGGCGTCGATCTTGCCGCCGGAGGTGCCGTCCGCCGTGGTGGCCGCGGTGACCAGGTTGTTCGAGCCGAACTTGGCGCGCAGGGCCTGCATCAGGTTCTTGTAGGCCGCGGCGCCGCTGCTGTCACAGGACAGACCGCAGGCGTTGGGGTACTCCCAGTCGATGTCGATGCCGTCGAAGACGTCGGCCCAGCGCGGGTCCTCGACCAGGTTGTAACAGGAGTTGGCGAAGGCGGTCGGGTTGGCCGCAGCCTGCGCGAAGCCGCCGGACCAGGTCCAGCCGCCGAAGGACCACAGGACCTTGATGTTCGGGTACTTGGCCTTCAGCTCGCGGAGCTGGTTGAAGTTGCCGCGCAGCGGCTGGTCCCAGGTGTCGGCGACGCCGCTGACCGACTGGTCGGCGGTGAAGGCCTTGTCGTAGTCGGCGTAGGAGTCGCCGATCGCGCACTGGCCGTTGGTGACGTTGCCGAAGGCGTAGTTGATGTGCGTGATCTTGGCGGCCGAGCCCGACGTCACCAGGTTCTTGACGTTGTAGTTGCGGCCGTAGATGCCCCACTCGGTGAAGTAGCCGAGGCGGACCTTGTTGCCGGTGGGCGGGGGAGTGGTGGTGCCACCGGTGGTGTGCACCGAGACGGCGCCGCTGACCGGACCGGTCTGGTCGGCGGTGTCGCGGGCCTGGACGGTGTACGAGTAGTCGGTGCCGGCGGTGAGACCGGTGTCCGTGTACGAGGTCGTCGTCACGGTCGCGACCTTGGTGCCGCCGCGCAGGACGTCGTAGTTCTTGACGCCCTTGTCGTCGGTGGCGGCGCTCCAGGACAGCTGCACCGAGGTGTCGGTGATGCCGGAGGCGGTCGGGGTGCCCGGCGCGCCGGGTGCGCTGTCGCCGGGGACCGTGGTGCCGCCGTCACAACTGCCGCCGTTGAGCTTGCAGTTGGAGGGCGAGCCGGATCCGGCGCCGTTGAAGCCGAAGGAGACGGAGGCGCCGGCGGCCAGGGTGCCGTTGTAGGACTTGTTCTTGGCCGTCCAGTGGGTGCCGGAGGACGTGACGTCGGCGTCCCAGGCGGAGGTGACGGACGTGCCGGAGGGGAAGTCCCACTCGATCGTCCAGGAGCTGATGGCCGCGGTGCCGGTGTTCGTGACCGTCCACTTGCCCTCGAAGCCGGTGCCCCAGTCCTGGGTCTTGGCGTAGGTGGCGGTGGCGGTGCTCGCGGCCTGGGCGGGACTCGCCAGGCCGACCAGGCCGGCCAGGGGGAGCAGCAGGGTGGCGAGCCCTGCCGTCGCTCGTTGTCTGAAGCGCATTCCGCGCCTCCTCAGGGGGAGTTGGGGAGGTGGGCGTAACTGAGCCTTCACGCCCACAGTGCCCGTGAGAATAGAAAGGTCTGGACCATAGGTCAATAGGTCTGGACCACTATGGCAGTTGGGAAGTGGAGTCCTCAACTCCGGTGCGAGGATAGCCCGTTGCGGCAAAAGGCCCGGGAGCGCCCTGAGTGGAACACCGTGCCGCACCCCCGCCGGCCGGGGCGCCGTACCCTGACCGCATGAGCGACAGGGTCCGCCCCGGGGCGGTGCTGGTGGTGGACGACGACCCGGCGATCCGGCGCTCGCTGGAGCGCGGACTGCGGCTGAGCGGCTTCTCCGTGCGGACGGCGGACAGCGGGCGGGCCGCCCTGGACGCCGTCCGCGAGGCGCCGCCCGACGTGCTCGTCCTCGATGTGTCGATGCCCGGCACCAGCGGCATCGAGGTGTGCGCGCGGCTGCGCGCCGACGGCCAGGACCTGCCCGTGCTCATGCTCTCGGCGCTGGACGAGACCGCCGACCGGATAGCCGGGCTCCAGGCGGGCGGGGACGACTACCTGGTGAAGCCGTTCGCCCTCCAGGAGCTGGTGCTGCGCCTGCGGGCGCTGCTGCGGCGCAGACCGCCGGCGGGGGAGGTGCTGCGCGTGGCGGACCTGGTCATCGACCCGGCGGCCCGTACGGTGCTGCGGGACGGGCGGAGCCTGGAACTGACCCGGCGCGAGTTCGAGCTCTTGGAGGTGCTCGCCCGCAACGCCGGACTGGTCCTGACCCGCGACCAGCTCCTGGAGCGGGTCTGGGGCTACGACGTCGACATCCGCACCGACGCCGTCGACACCTTCGTCAGCTATCTGCGGCGCAAACTGGAGGCCGGCGGGCAGCGGCGGCTGGTGCACACGGTGCGCGGGGTGGGCTTCGTGCTGCGGGGCGAGCCGTCGTGAGGCTGTCGACCCGGATCGGGCTCGCGGTCGGGGTGACCGTGCCGCTGCTGGTGCTGGCCTCCGGCTGGCTGCTGCTCCAGCTGGTCTCCCGCGATCTGCACCGCGCCGAGGACGACCATCTGCGGGCCCGTGCCGCCGCCGTGGTGCCGGACGCCCGTGCCCTGCTGCGGGTCTCCGCCGCCGACCGGCCCAAGGCGGCCGACACCCGGGAGCGGCGGCTGTACAGCGCGGTCCTCGACGTCGGCGTACGGGTCGTGGGGCCGGGCGGCACCTTCAGCGGCGGACCGCAGCCGGCCGCCTCGGTCGCGCTGCCGCACCGGACGCGCGGACCGGTCACCGTGCGGGCGGGCGGCACCAGTTGGCGGGTGCTGGCGGTGCCGCTCACCACCGCGCGCGGCCCGGGCACCCTGTGGGTCTTCTCGCCCGACGCCGCCGACCGCGCCCAACTCCGCCTGGTCAGGCGCCGGGTGGCCGTGACGTCGCTGCTCGCCGCGCCCCTGTCCGGTCTGCTGGCCTGGGGCATCGCCTCCGGCGCGGCCGGTCCGCTGCGGCGCCTGGGCCGTCGTACGGCCGGACTCGACCCGCGGACCAGCACCGCCCGGCTGCCGGACGGACCGACCGGGGTCACCGAGGTCGACGAACTCGCGGCCACCCTGCGCACGGTCCTGGCCCGCTACGACGAACAGGCCGCCCGCACCGCCGAGGCGCTCGACACCGCCCGCTCGTTCTCCGCGGCCGCCTCCCACGAACTGCGCACCCCGCTGATGAGCATGGGCACCAACCTCGACATCCTCACCGGCCACCCCGACCTCCCGGAGCCCGACCGCACCGAGGTGCTGGCCGACCTGCGCGGCGAACACGCCCGGCTGCTGAGCCTGCTGGTGATGCTGCGGGAGCTGGGCCGCGGAGACCTGGTGGAGGCGGAGGCGCTGCGCGACGTGGACGTGACGGAGGCGGCGGACGCCTCGGTGGCCCAGGCCCGGCGCCGGGCTCCCGACGCGCGGATCACCCTGGACGCGGCGCCCGGCCTGACGGTCCACGGCTGGGAGCCGGGACTGCGGCTGCTCCTGGACAACCTGCTGGCCAATGCGCTGGCCCACGGACGCGACGCCCAGGGCCGGGCGACCGTGACGGTCGGGGTGCGGCGCGCCGGGGAGCAGGTCGTGGTCACGGTCGACGACCGCGGACCGGGGGTGCCGCCGCAGGACCGCGCCCGGGTCTTCGAGCGGTTCCTGCGGGGTCCCGCCAGCTCCGGGTCCGGACTCGGCCTGACGCTGGTGGCCCAGCAGACCGCGCTGCACCGGGGAACCGTGAGCGTGACCGAGGGCCCGGCCGGGACGGGCGCCCGCTTCGAGGTACGGCTGCCGTCCACCGGCGGGGACCTGCCCGGCCGCCGCGACTGGCTGATCGGCACAGCCGGGGCAAACCGGTCACAGAGTTTCCCCAAAGAGACTTCCTAACCTCCGACGCGTCGGACGGCCACGGCGGCCGTCCGGGAACGGAGGAGGACATGTACGCACGGCGAAGGCGCCTGTTCGTGGGGCTCGCCACGGCGGCCCTGCTGGCGGGCGGTACGACGGCGGCCACCGCCGACAGCACGCCCACGGCCGCCCCGACGGGCGACGGCGCCCGGGCGCTCTGCAAGCGGCTGCCGAAGATCGACGACCGGATCGGCCGCGCCCTGACGCGACTGAACGGGGACGCCGGCACCCGCGGTTCGGTCGCCCGTCTGCAACAGCGCGTGGACAACGCGAAGTCGGCCGGGCACGACGAGATCGCCACCTACCTCCAGGACCGGCTCACCTTCCGCAAGTCCCTGCTGCCGATGCTCCAGCAGCGGCAGAAGGACCTGTCCGGCGTGAAGACCTGGTGCGAGCAGAACGACAACGGCGCGGGGCACAAGTGATGCGCCGCACGGCCGTGGCGGCCGCCGCCGCCCTGCTGGCGGTCCTCACGGCGGGCTGCGGCGGGCACGGCGGCACGGCGGAGCGGACGCCCGCCACTCCCTCCGGCTACTCCGAGATGCAGCAGAAGGTGGACGCCGCCGAGTCGGCGCTCACCCAGGCGGACCGGGACGCCGCGCGCGACGACACCGGCCGCTGAGCGAGCGGGGCGGGCCGGGGGCGCCGTGGGTCAGCGCTCCCCGCCCGGGACCCAGAGCACGTCCCCGACCGCCTTGTTCGCCGTACGGGCCAGGATGAACAGCAGGTCCGAGAGCCGGTTGAGGTAGGTCGCGGTGAGCGGGTTCATCACCTCGCCGTGCGTCTCCAGGGCCGCCCAGGTCGAGCGCTCGGCCCGGCGTACGACCGTGCACGCCTGGTGCAGCAGCGCCGCGCCCGGGGTGCCCCCCGGCAGGATGAACGACCGCAGCTTCTCCAGCTCGGCGTTGAAGCGGTCGCAGTCCGCCTCCAGCTTGTCGACGTAGGACTGCTCCACCCGCAGCGGCGGGAACTCCGGGTCCGCGACGACCGGGGTCGACAGGTCCGCGCCCACGTCGAACAGGTCGTTCTGGACGCGGCCGAGGACCGTGACGATCTCCTCGTCCAGGGCGCCCAGCGCGATCGCGACGCCGATCACGGCGTTCGCCTCGTTGGCGTCGGCGTACGCCGAGATCCGCGGGTCCGTCTTGGCGACCCGGCTCATGTCGCCGAGGGCGGTGGTGCCCCGGTCGCCGGTCCTGGTGTAGATGCGCGTCAGATTGACCATGGGACCAGCGTAGTTACGCCCCGGCGGCGCGGAACACCCGTGTGCCCGCCGTCACGGCGCGGGCCGCGAGGGCGACGGCGGCGAGGATGCCGCGGAGCCGGGTGCCCGGCGTCGCCGGTCCGGTCCGGCCGGGGGACGGCCGCCGGGCGCAATCCGGGCGAAGTGCCACGAGAGCCGCACGTGCGCCGCGGCGGCATCGAGGACTTTTCGGGCGGTGCGGCGCCCGGCTGCGCCGTCCGGGGCGGGCGTCGGCGCCTGCCGGTGTGATGTCCGTCAGATGAGACGTGACGCGCGTTACTAACCGGTCACACAGCGGCGCGCGAGCGCTAGGGTCCGCCGGAGAGTCAGACATAAACAGCGTGTTAGTCACGGTTGCAGTAGGGGAGTCGCACAGTGGCACGGAAGCTTGCCGTCATCGGAGCCGGCCTCATGGGTTCCGGCATCGCCCAGGTCTCCGCGCAGGCGGGCTGGGACGTCGTCCTGCGTGACGTCACCGACGAGGCGCTCAAGCGTGGCACCGACGGGATCAAGGCGTCGTACGACAAGTTCGTCGCCAAGGGCCGGATGGAGGCGCAGGACGCCGAAGCCGCGCTCGCCCGCATCACCGTGACCACCGACCTGGACGCCGTCGCCGACGCCGACGTCGTCGTCGAGGCCGTCTTCGAGAAGCTGGAGGTCAAGCACGAGATCTTCCGCGCGCTCGACAAGATCGTGCGCGAGGACGCCGTGCTCGCCTCCAACACCTCCGCCATCCCGATCACCAAGATCGCGGCGGCGACCGAGCGTCCCGAGCGGGTCGTCGGCGTGCACTTCTTCTCGCCGGTGCCGATGATGCAGCTCGTCGAGCTCGTCCGCGGCTACAAGACCAGCGACGAAGCCCTCGCCACCGCGCGGGAGTTCGCCGAGTCCGTCGGCAAGACCTGCATCGTCGTCAACCGCGACGTGGCCGGCTTCGTGACCACCCGCCTGATCTCGGCGCTCGTCGTCGAGGCGACCAAGCTCTACGAGTCGGGCGTCGCCTCCGCCGAGGACATCGACCTCGCCTGCAAGCTGGGCTTCGGCCACGCCATGGGCCCGCTGGCCACCGCGGACCTCACCGGCGTCGACATCCTGCTGCACGCCACCGGCAACATCTACACCGAGTGCCAGGACGAGAAGTTCGCGCCGCCGGAGCTGATGCGCCGGATGGTTGACGCCGGTGACATCGGGCGCAAGAGCGGGCAGGGCTTCTACACGTACTGAACGCCACGTACGTATCGGCGCCGAAACCGCACAGACCCCGGGGGGATCACCCCCGGGGGTGAATTCGGTATCGGTTCGCTTACAGACGGCAACCAGGTGGCTGCTGAAGCAGTCAAAGGTTGCACAGTCATCGTCACGGAGTACGCCACCGCACTCTCGGGGAGCGCATATGTACATCAGGGGCGACCACGCCGAGCTGGTCGTCGGGGGCCGCCTCGACGTCCGCAGCGCGGCGGACGCCCGTACGGTCCTGCACTCGGCCGTCGACGACGGGGTCGGCGATCTCGTGCTCGACCTGTCCGGACTCGACTCCTGGGACGCCACCGGACTCGGAGTGATCATGGGGGTCCACCGGCGGGCCGGCCGCATCGGCCGGCGCCTGGTGCTGCGCGGCGTACCGCCGCAGATGCAGCGCCTGCTGGTGGCCACCCGGCTGCACCGGATCCTGGCGATCGAGGGCGGCATCGGCGTGGAGTCCCTGCCCCGGGTGTGACGTCGCCCCGGGTGTGACGTCCGGCGCGACGGCGTGCGGATCCGCGCGGGCGGACCCGGACCGGTGCGGTGACGCCGGACAGGCCCCAGGACGCGCCCGGTGCGGTGCGGTGCGCGGCCGGAGCGCCGCGGGCGTGCCGACGGACGGCGGGCGTACCGGCGAGGGCGGGTGCGGTGTGCCGGGGCGGGCGGAGCGGGTCCGGGCGGGGGAGACCCGGTCGGCTTCCGGCGAAACGCCTGACGCACGCAATCCTCATGAGAGTGTGAC
Source organism: Streptomyces sp. NPDC002265 (assembly GCF_040296125.1). Lineage (NCBI taxonomy): Bacteria > Bacillati > Actinomycetota > Actinomycetes > Kitasatosporales > Streptomycetaceae > Streptomyces > Streptomyces sp. NPDC002265. The sequence goes on from NZ_JBEOWS010000022.1 coordinate 49,885, forward strand.
GTCTCGGACGGCGCGGTACCCCGGGCTGTCGGAGATGCTGTGCGAAGGTTTAGGGTTCGGCTGCCCGCTGACCTCGTAACCCTCTAGCGGGCCCGGACCAGAAGCGACGCGCGGTGTGCGGCAAGGCCGGGAGGGGCTTTCGGCACTCGACGCTTGTGGGGGCTTGAACCTATGGACCCGATCGACCGGGAACCCGAGGAGTACGGCCACGACGGTGACAGCCACGCGCCGCGGCCACGCTCGTCCAGGGATCCCCTCACCCCCGACTTCTCGCAGCACAAGCCGACCCTGGCCCGTACGGCCCAGCTGGTCACCGGCGATCTGCTGCTCACCGTCAACCCCGTGGACGGCAGCGAGATCGAGGCCTGTCCGCCCGGCGCCGAGCGCCCCGGCCGGCCCGAGAAGCTCGACGCCGCCGCCCGCGCCGAGGCCGAACGCGCCGCCCAGCCGCCCGTCCCGGCCGGTCCCGCCCAGCCGGAGCTGCCCCTGCTCGGCCGGCAGGACGAGCGCGAACGCCTGGTCAGGCTGCTCGCCCGCGGTCGCTCCGTCCGCCTCACCGGCCCGGCCGGCTCCGGCCGCACCAGCCTTCTCGACGTCGTCGCCGAGGACTGCACGGACCTCGCCCCCGACGGCGTGGTCCGCCTCAACGGCGCCCGCCGCACCGCGAGCGACCTGCTCTACGACCTGTTCCACGCCGTGTACGACGCGCCCCTGCACCGCCCGGACCGCGACGAGCTGGCCGGGCACGTCCGGGAGATCGGCGCGGTCGTCGTCCTCGACGACGCGGAGATCGGCGGCGCCGAACTCGACGAACTGCTCGACGCCACCCCCGAGTGCGCCTTCGTGATCGCCGCCACCCCCGAGGTGCCCGCCCCGTCCGCCGAGGCGGCCCTGGAGGAGGTCTTCCTCGGCGGTCTCGACCGCGCGGGCGGTGTCGACCTCATCGAGCGTGCCGTCGGCCGCGTGCTCACGGAGGAGGAGAACAACTGGGCCGGCGACCTCTGGTTCGAGTCCGAGGGCCTGCCGCTGCGCTTCGTCCAGGCGGGCGCCCTGCTGCGCCAGCGCGACCGGCTGCGGGCCGACGTCGGGGCCGTCGACGAGTTCGGCGTCTTCGAGGACGAACTGCCCGGCGACGCCGACTTCGACGCAGAGTCGACCGAGGAGGTGCCGCTGCCGTCCCTCGCCGAGGCGGCCGCGCCCGCCCCGCTGCTCGCCTCCCGGCTGAGCACCTCGGCCCGGGCCGCGCTGCGCTTCGCCGTCGCGCTCGGCGGCGAGGTGCCGCACCAGGCGCATCTGCCGGCACTGGTCGGTGACACCCACGCGGACGCCGCGCTCGGCGAGCTCGCGGCCTGCGGGCTGGTCTCCCCGGTCGGCCCGCGCTACCGGCTGGCCGCCGGTGTCCTGACCCAGCTGGAGGCCGCCGGCTACGCCGACGACATCGAGGGCGGCGCCCTGACCGCCGCCCGGCACTACGCCTGGTGGGCCGGCCATCCCTCCGTCACCCCCGGCCGGGTGTGCGCCGAGGCCGACGCCGTGCTCACCGCCCTTGCGGTGCTGGCGCCGACGGTGACCCCGGCCGACGCCGGCGACGGCGAGGACGAGCCCGGGACCGAGGACCACATCGTCGTCCGGCTGGCCCGCGCCGCCGCGCCCGCCTTCGCCGCCGGAATGCACTGGGGCGCCTGGGAACAGGCGCTGCGGGTCGGCACCGAGGCCGCCCGGACCGTCGACGACGTCTCCGAACAGGCCTACTTCCGGCATGAGTTGGGGATCCTCGCGCTGTGCTGCGGCGAGTACGACGTGGCCCGTGCCGAGCTGGAGGCGGCCATAGGGCTGCGCGGCGCGACCGCCGACAAGCGCGGCACGGTCGTCGGCCGCCGTGCCCTCGCCCTGGTCGCCGATCGCACGGGCGACGTGCCCGGACTGCGGGCGACGGCGGGCGAGGAGGTGCCCGACGCGCGCTCCGAGCAGTCCGCCTCCCCGCCCGGAGGGATCCCCACGGTCCGCCAGCCGCTCGTCCTGGACAGCACGGCGCTGGTCACCTACCAGCCCGCGGCCGACGGCGGCCACAAGGAGCGCGGCGGCCTGCGGGGGCTGGCCCGGCGCAACCTCGTCGCGGTCGGGGCGGGCGCCCTGCTCGTCGCCGTGCTGGGCACGGTCGTGACGCTCGGCGCCACCTCCGACAAGAACGACGCCAACATCCCCTCCGACCGGGTCGGCGTCAGCCCCTCGGCCGACCAGGACCTGGACGACGGCAGCCAGGACGCCGACCAGTCCAAGAGCGGCACCGGCAGGACCGGCACCGGCACCGGCACCCCGTCCGCCACGGCCACCGACCCGGGCCCCGACGGCACCTACGGCACCTCCGACGACCCGACGCCGACGGGCGCGGCGCAGCCCTCCGACGACCCGACCGGGACGAAGGGAGCGGGCGGCGCCTCCGGCTCGCCGACCAAGAAGCCGTCGCACTCGCCCACCTCGAGGCCGTCGACGAGGCCGACGAACTCGCCGAGGCCGTCCGGGTCGCCGTCGTCGACCCCGAGCTCCACGCCGACCACGTCCGAGCCCACCGACGGGCCCACCGCCAGCCCGACCACAACGGACACGGCCGGTGGCGCCGCGTCCGCCAGCGCCTCCATGACCGCCTCGGAGGGCGCCGGGTCCGGCACGCCCAGCGACACGGCACCGGTGATCTGAGGCCGCTCGCATGCGGCAGAGG